>CAXYVG010000010.1:0-57737 GCA_964292325.1 uncultured bacterium
TACGTTACCCAACTATTTGTGTACTCAAAACGAGTACGCACATCTGGCTTATTTTTAACCTTACTTACATTGTTTAGTTTTCAAAGAACACCTTTGTGATTTCGCAACCACCGACAGTTATATATATTATCATGTCGTTATCAACTTGTCAACATATATTTCTGAAATTACCTATCTTCTTATGGTTTGCGGCACTTCTCTAGTGCGTTTATTATATTATCATATCAATATTTGATTGTCAACACTATATTACTATTTTCATCTACACTACTCATTCTCTTTTGGTTAATAAAAAAAATACCAATATTTTTTTCATAATAGAAGGGAGCTAACCGCTCCCTTCCTTACAAATACTTTTTTACTCTTTATGCCTCATATGCGGAAACAAAAGAACATCTCGAATAGAAGAGCTATCAGTAAGTAACATCACTAGACGATCAATACCAATACCTAAACCACCTGTTGGTGGCAATCCATATTCTAATGCATTAATATAATCATGATCCATCATATGGGCTTCAATGTCACCAGACTCACGTTGCTCAACTTGCGAATTAAAACGTCCTTCTTGATCAATTGGATCATTTAGTTCAGAAAATCCATTCGCTAATTCGCGTCCAAAAACAAATACTTCGAATCGATCTGTAATATCAGGATTTTCTTTATTGCGTTTTGCTAAAGGTGAAATTTCGGTAGGATGCCCAATAATGAAGGTAGGTTGAATTAAATGCTCCTCTACCTTTTCTTCAAAGATATTATTCAAAATACCACCAATGCCATTTTTCTTTTCATACTTAACATCCAGTCGATCAGCAATGGCTCTTGCTTCTTCAATTGTTGTAACGGTATTAAAATTGACACCTGTATATTTTTCGACCGCTTCAGGCATAGTAATACGATTCCATGGTGGCGCAAGATTAATTTCTTGCCCCTGATAAGTAATTTGAGTAGTGCCAAGGACTTCTAGCGCTATACCTGATACTATATCTTCAGTCAAACGCATAAGATCCTGATAATCCGAATAAGCTTGATACATTTCTACAATTGTAAATTCAGGATTATGACGAATAGAAAGTCCTTCGTTTCTAAAGACACGTCCCACTTCATATACGCGTTCAAATCCACCAACAATCAATCTTTTCAAATATAACTCAGGGGCTATCCGCATATATAAATCCATGTCTAATGCATTATGATGGGTAGTAAAAGGACGCGCTGCAGCACCACCTGCAATTGGATGCATCATTGGTGTCTCAACCTCTAGATAATCACGTTCATCTAAAATGCGTCGCAGTGATTTAATAATCCTACTACGCGATACAAAGGTATTACGAACTTCAGGATTTACAATCAAATCTAAGTAACGCTGACGGTAACGTGTTTCTACATCTTTTAAACCATGCCATTTTTCGGGAAGAGGTCTAAGAGATTTCGCCAATATTTCAAAACTATTTATTTTTATACTGATTTCACCACGTTGCGTTCTGAAAACGACGCCTTCAATACCAACTACATCACCAATATCTAGAAGCTTGAAATTTTCATATTGGCTTTCACCAATCACATCCTGCCGGAAATATACTTGTATACGACCAGACATATCCATCAAATTAACAAAGCTAGTTTTACCATGACCACGCACTGCCATAATCCGCCCAGCTAATTGCACTGATTGACCTTCCAGTTTTTCAAAATTGGCAATTACGTCACTTGCATGATGAGTCACATGATATTTACGAGCAAAGGGTTCCATTCCTTTTGCTGCGATAGCCGTCATTTTCTCACGCCGCACACGCATCAGTTCATTTACATCTTCATGTTTCTGAGTTTCTTGCGTATTTACTTCTGTCATTTGTACATTCTCTCCTAACCCGTTGATTTTAACATTCTAAAAAATTACGAATTGATTTTAATCTCTAATACTTCATATTTTAATATCCCAGCTGGTACATTAACCTCAACAATACTACCTACTTTTTTGCCTAGGATCGCCTGTCCTACCGGTGATTCATTAGAAATTTTCATTTCAACTGGATCGGCTTCTGCAGAACCAACAATCGCATATTCCAGCTCATCACCAAACTCTAAGTCTTTCAAAACAACAGTCGCACCAATGGACACCACATCAGTTCCAATATCATCTTCATCAATTAATTTGCTATTTCTCAGCATTTTTTCTAACGTGATAATCTCACCTTCGATAAATGCTTGTTCATTTTTTGCATCTTCATACTCCGAGTTTTCGCTAATATCACCAAATTCAATAGCTTGTTTAATTCTCTCGGCTACTTCTCTACGACGTACCGATTTTAAATGTTCAAATTTCTGCTCTATTTTTTTTAATCCTTCAGCAGTAAGGATAAATTGCTTTTCAGTCATGTGTTCTGTTCTCCTTTAAAATTGATTTCTAATTATCTGCATTATTGTATTCGATAACTTTTCTTTTGCCACAATCATAGAGCCCAGTTTCTATTATATATCCATGAAGCTATATAATAATAATCCTTACTATAAAAAATACACTAAATATACTCATAAGGCAATATAAATAGTGCCAAGTGAATAACTTGACACTTTCGTCGCAGGCTAAACAACCCACTTAGTATGCAATTAATTATAGGGATAAAACTCTGCTTTGTCAATATTTTCTAACTTATTCCTCTCCTTTGTTTTTCGCTAGCAATATTCACATTCCCTTTAATTATTGCAATTTCTTCCGCTGTTATAGCCCTTTCGAAACTACGAAAACCAGCTAATTTGAAACCATGTTTTGTCGCTAGTTGTTCAATCGTCTCGACTTGTTTAACCGTTAAATCACGACCTAATGTAAAGTTTTCATATCGCTTTTCCAAAGATAAAATCATAGTTTCAGCCATACACGCATAGGCTGTACCTTTCGGAAAGCCAAAATTGAGCCCAAAATCAACATCGCCCGGAATCTCAACTACGCCACCTTCAATAACCAAGATATCATTACGCATTTCAGCTACACGCCGAGAAACATTACGCGGCCTTGCTACATCACATACAATCGCCCCTGATTTTAAATCTTCAGGTTCAATAATGCTATCCACGGCACTCGTTACAGCAATGATAATATCAGCAGATTTTAGTGCAGATTTAGTATTAGCAGTTACCTTAACTGCTAACCCATTTTTCCGCAAAATTTGTTCAGCAAGTTTTTCCAATTTATCTTCACTACGTGCTGCTAATGTTAAATACCGTACTTCACGTGATAAAATTTGTGCACAAGCCGCACCAATAGAACCAGTAGCTCCTAATATTAGTACATTCGCTCTTTGTAAATCAATCCCCATAATTTTTGCAGCTTGACGCGCACCTTCAAGAGCAGTAGCAACTGTATAACTATTACCAGTTGTTACCGCAATATTTAAGTTGTTAGCAATTGTTATACCAGCATCCCCAACAATAGATGTAAATGCACCAAGCCCTACTATTTTTGCACCCAGTTTTTCTGCCACTTTACCTGCCTTGATAATTTTCTGCATCACATACGGTTCAGGCATATCAACCATTTGTTTTGATGTTAAAGGACAAGTAACAAACCATCCTTCGCCCTTTGATAGATTCGACTCTATGCCAGTAATATGAGAAGTCTTAAACGGGGGAATATGTTTTAGTACCCCCTCAACCAAACCATCTGGCCAGTTTTTAGTAAATGGAAACTTACGACTAACATCTTTGGCAATAAGTGGATGTAAAATGAAGGCAAATTTTTCCAAATAAATGCTCTCCTTTCACTAAGATAGCCGCTTGACACGCGGCGCAATATTTATTTCATCCAAAATACGTTCATAATCAAGCATTGTTAGTTCTTCTGGACGCTTACCAGACAATGCTACAAGTACTCCTTCTAGAATATTAGTACCAAATGAACGTTCACCCATTTCAGGTGTAGTTGTGACTAACGTCATTACACCACGTTCCTGTAATAATTTTTCATCTTCTCGCGTCACAGTATTCGTAATAATCAGTTTACCATCTAATGTATCTGGCATGTATTTACGAATAAAATGAAAATCACCAGCGATAATCTCTGCCTGCTGAAAATAACGACTAAAACGCGGTGTATTTTGGGTTTGACTATCACCTGTAGGGTAAAATAAACGAATCGGTAACTTCGTTATAATCGGCACAATGACCCTGGAAAGCATTGCTAAACTAGTTAGACTATGTAGAGGAATTGGTATACCCAGTCCAAATAATAAATCACCACATACTATGTTACTTCCCGCTGCTACCAATTCTTCCGCGAGCCCAAATCGGTCTATAGCGCAAACAACTAATACTGGTTTGTTTTTAAAATCTATTCCTTCGACTTTTGTTAAATATCGAATCACTCGCCGTTCAAGAGTGTTTTTAATTCCACTACCATCAACAATTGGTGTTTTTTTAGCCGTAGCAGCAATCTGCGCTGACTCTTTAAATGTATAGCGCTTGTTACCAGCATATACATATAAATCTGTCCCACCCATACCAAAGGCATCCACTTGACCATCCAATTCACGAATGAGCTGTATGGCTTTATTTTTATCACCATTTGTACCAATCCGCTCAATGAAAAATTCTTGGCCACCAAAATTCGCAGTTGCCTGGTGATCACGTTTCGATGACCCCAAACTTATACTTACGACACGCTTCATACCTTGTGTTGCCCCCTATTAACCCTACAATTGACGCACCATACTCCGTATACTTTCCGGATCAACATATTTATCCTCAGCGATTGGCGATGCGCCAATTTCTACACCAATTACCTCTTTATCCAAGATTGTTTCCATCAGCTTTATCCGCATATTAGAGCCCAAAATAATAACAATATCATAATTTCGCAATGTAGCAATAATCTCCATGATATTATTAAAAAAATCAACTCCTGTTTTACTTTGCACAAAAGCCCAACGTTCTTGTTCTGACATTAATAGCGAATAGTCAATCCCCTCTTGTTTTGCCATAAGCCTTAATTCTTCACAGTTTTTGATAGGAAATCCAACTAAAGCGACTCGCCCACCTTTACGAATTTCTCCCACTGTCTCTAGCTTTGAAATTACGGTTCGATCTACCCCCACCCGCTTGGCTACTTCTTGTTGGGATAAACCTTGAGCACGCATCTCTAGCATTTCATCTATAATTTGATGAATTTTTTGTGAGTTGACGATTTTTTCACCAATCCGTAATAACATCAGTCATCCTCTCCCACATCGAATAGGCATAAAAAAAATCACTCGCCTTAACATATTATATGTGCACAAAGTTGTGTACATGCAATATGTTAGCACTTTTTTTTGATTTTTACAAATATAATAGGCGTAATTATCTAAATTCTTCCAGAACATTAGTAAAATCAGCTTTACATGTTGCCTGATTAAATCGCAAACGCAATTCCGACGAGTGGTGTAATCCTTTCGTATACCATGCCCCATGACGACGCATTTCCCGAATACCAAGATACTCACCCTTACATTCTACTAGCATATCTAAATGCCGTATCATAACGGATAATCGTTCTAATGCTGTCGGAGCAGGCAATAATTCTCCTGTAGCTAAGTACTGTACCACCTGGCGAAAAATCCAAGGATTCCCTTGTGCAGCCCGACCAATCATCAGCCCATCACAACCTGTTTCAGCCAACATTCTTTCTGCATCATAAGGAGATCGAATATCACCATTGCCAATCACAGGCATACTGATACTTTCCTTAACCTCTCGTATAATTTCCCAATCAGCCTCACCAGAATAAAATTGTTCTCTCGTACGTCCATGTATAGCAACAGCAGCTATACCCGCTTTTTCTGCAAGTTTTGCCATTTCTACTGCATTAACTGATCCATTATTCCAGCCTTTACGAATCTTTACAGTAACTGGGACCTTTACAGCCTCGACAACACTAACCATAATTTGATAAGCCAAATCAGGCCGACACATCAAAGCAGCCCCACTACCGTTTTTTATGATTTTAGGAGTTGGACACCCCATATTGATATCAATAATATCAGCACCCACCCGCTCAACAAATTGAGCAGCATTTGCCATACTAGCAGGGTCTGAGCCAAAAATTTGTATTGCTACTGGTCTTTCCCGTTCATCAATTGTCAACATATCTACAGTATGGCAATTTTTATATAGCAACCCCTTATCACTGACCATTTCAGAATATACTAAGCCACAACCCATTTCTTTAGCTAACAGTCGAAAGGGTAAATCTGTCACACCAGCCATCGGTGCTAGCATTACTTGATTTGCTAATTTTATTTTACCAATGTGCATAATAGTTCTCCTTACTGACATACATATCACCGAATAGAATTACACATTCATCTGATAAATAAGCTGTAATCCCTCTAAAGTTAGAAAATGTTCTACGGCATTAATACTACCCGATTCTTGTGCAATCAAATTAGCCAGTCCACCTGTAGCAACAACAAAAGCATCCGATCCCATTTCCTCTTTCATACGCCTTACAATACCATCAACTTGCCCAACAAAGCCATAAATAATACCCGACTGCATACTCGTAACCGTATTACGACAAATAACATTCTTAGGTTTAACTAATTCGATTCTAGGCAATTTCGCGGCCCTTTGAAATAAAGCCTCTGTCGAAATACCAATACCAGGAGCAATAGCCCCGCCTAAATAATCACCATTTTCCGCAATGGCACAGAAAGTAGTGGCTGTACCAAAATCAACAATAATCAGCGGCCCACCATACTTACGATGTGCAGCTACCGCATTCACAATACGATCAGCCCCTACCTCGCGAGGATTCTCATACTTTATAAAAATCCCAGTTTTAATGCCAGGTCCAACTACTAATGGTTCAACATTGAAATACCGCTGACACATTTTAACTAGAGGCACAACAAGCGGCGGAACAACTGACGAAATAATAACGGCTTCAATATCTTTAATACTAATCCCACCATATGTAAAGAGATTATTAATGAGCATTCCATACTCATCACCTGTTTTTTGCCGATCTGTAGATATCCGCCAATGTTGCAATAATTCTTCACCATCATAAGCCCCAAGAACCATATTGGTATTTCCTATATCAAACACTAATAGCATACATTCATCCTCCAGCATCATTTTTTATCTAAAAGTATCCCGTAAAACCCATACAACACAGTATATAAACTGTTAGCATTCCTGTCAATCATACAATCATCATCTCATCATTTATACCCGAGGACGAATCGACACATCTCCTGCTAATACTCTTTCTAAACAGGTATCGGTTTGCACTAAGAGCGCACCGTCATCGTCAATATCCATTGCCATTCCACTAAATTCTCTGCCACTACCTACTACATTCACCTGTTTGCCTAGGGTAACAGAAAGTTCACGCCATTCATCTAGCATCACTGAAAATCCTTGCCGAACAACTTGTTCATACGCTTGCTCTAATTCCAGCAGTACTGCATTTAATAATAACAACCTAGAAACATTTTGTCCTGTTATAATCGATAACGATGTAGCAATATCCTGCAGATCATCGGTGAACTCATGCTCTGCAATATTTACATTGATGCCCATACCAATGACCACATGATTAATGGCATCAATTTCTGCACTCATTTCCGTAAGAATACCTACGATCTTTTTCCCCTGATACAAAATATCATTAGGCCATTTAATTCCACACTTTACTTTTGTAACACTACGAATCGCCTTAGTAACCGCTACCGCAGCCATCAGTGTGCATTTAGGAGCATCACAAGGGTTAAATGGCGGACGCAAAACAATCGATAACCAAATACCTTTATTCGCAGGAGAAAACCACCCTCGTGCTAGTCTCCCTCGCCCGTTATTCTGCTCTTCGGATAATACAATCGTCCCCTCTAGGCAACCTAGGTTTGCTTGTTTCTTAGCTTCATTATTGGTAGAATCAAGTTCCGTAAAATAATGAATTTCCTTCTGTCCCAATATCTTAGTACTTGCTGTATCACGAATTTCATAAGGCAATAATAAATCAGGAAGATTTTTAAGCCGATATCCTCGACGGGGATGGGCCTCAATCTCATAACCTGCCTGTTTTAAGGTCTGCATATGTTTCCAAATAGCAGTCCGGGAAACCGCCAATTGTCTGCTAATTTCCTCACCTGATAGATATTCATCCGGATGCTTTCGTAATATATCTAAAATTTTTGTACGCACGATTCATTCCTCCTAGGGTCTGCGTTAACTCCATAATAATAGTGTCGTTAACATTCTGTCAACTTTATATAATGTTTTTTTCATATAGTATATATACAAAAAACATATTATACTACTTCTAGAGGTGATATCTATGAGTATAAAAATTTTAGTAGCTGATGACGAAGTCGCGGTTTGTGAAGTCGTCAAACTATACTTAGAGCAAGAGGGCTTTATTGTATATACAGCAGAAGACGGAGACCAAGCCCTTGCTATAGAAACACAGGAACGACCCGACTTACTGATTCTTGACGTTATGCTACCTAAATTATCAGGCTGGGAGCTATGTCAAACCATTACACGTTCCGTTCCGATTATCTTTCTAACTGCGAAAAGTGCCGAAGTCGATAAAATGACAGGATTTTCACTCGGCGCAGATGATTATATTACAAAGCCCTTTAGCCCCCGAGAATTAGTAGCAAGGATCAAAGCAGTGCTACGACGTAGCGGTTTATTACAACCAAATGGTACCATACTACTCTTTAGCGAGTTATCAATCAACGTGGAGAGTCAAAAAGTAGAATGTAATGGAGAAATCGCCCCCTTATCCCCAAATGAATTTCAGCTCTTACTGTTTCTTGCCCGCCATCCCCACCTACTATTTTCTCGCGAACAACTACTCACTAATATCTGGGGCTACGATTTTGACGGCGATGATCGTACCGTTGATGCAACCATAAAACGTCTACGCCACAAATTAAATAATGCTAACTATACATATATTCATACAGTGTGGGGTAGAGGATATAAATTTGAGGTTATCGACAAATGATTCGTTCCATCTTTAGTAAAATACTCCTTTCTCATATTGCCGTCATTTTAGTCAGTACCATCACGTTAGCACTATTGACCTCTTACCTAATTCGATCTAATGCATCTGATGCCAAGCGGCTAGACCTACTTGCCAAGGGAAATGCTGCCATCGAACTCATTAGCCCTGATATTCTTGCTGGGAATCTTCCTACAGATGATACACTCGATAATCTAGGCGATCTAACCGGGGGCGCCATTTGGCTGATAAACGAAAATGGTACTGTTATTGCTGGACAACCGGCTCCCGATTGGGCAGCCCATTTTACAGAAAATGAACAAAAAATCAGTGATCTTTTTACAGGAAACCCTCAGTTATGGACGCGGCCAGCCCCTAATAGTAAGCGTTCTTCCATTACAGTAGCATTACCAATCTCTGGCACTCCTACCCCAATGGCAATTTTCTTAGATGCACCAATTCTAAAAGTTAATAAAACAGTATTTGCTACCGAAAGCAGACTATTTTACTCTCTACTCGTTGGTATTTTTATAGCTATTATTTTCGGTCTACTGATGGCGCGTAGCCTCACCAAACCCATTGCGAATATTAGTCAAGCTGCCCATAAATTTGCTCAAGGCGACTATAACAGTCGTACTATAGCAACTGGCAGTGATGAGCTTGGCAATCTAGGACGCACTTTTAACACCATGGCCGACTCACTCACACAAATCGAGCAGAACCGTCGTAATTTTTTAGCCAATGTATCTCATGAACTCCGAACCCCTATCACCTCAATTCAAGCATTATCAGAAACGATACTAGATGGTCTAGCACCAAAACCCGAACAACAACAACGCTATCTCACTACAATTGTAGAAGAAAGCAAGCGCCTTAGTCGCCTAATTAATGATTTATTAGATTTATCCCAGCTAGAATCGGATGAACTTTCTATTGTTTCGCAAGAAATAAATCTAACATCGTGGTTTCAAATTGCTGCCGATAAAATGAAACCATTACTCGCTAAGAAAGACCTTTCTTTACTTCTTGATATCCCCACTAATCTGCCAACAGTCCGTGGTGATAGTGACCGTCTTGCTCAAATATGTACCAACCTTATTACCAATGCCGTCCGCCATGCACCCGAGAACTCTACGATTGATATTACATTATCGAAAGAAGGTTCATATGTAGCAGTAGCGATTAGCGATCATGGGCCCGGTATTTTGCCCAAAGACCTACCTCATATATGGGATCGATTCTATCGTGGCGATCAATCCCGCGCTCGTAATCAAGGCGGCACAGGACTAGGTCTCGCCATTACAAAAAAACTAGTACAAGCGATGGGCGGCGAAATTCTCGTCTATAGTATACCGAATCAAGGAGCAACTTTTACATTTACTTTGCCTATCAACAAATAACACCCATGACTTGTCATAATTTTGTCATAGTTCCCCTGTATACTAAGTTTAACAGCAAGTCATGCTGATATAAAATTTAGGGGGAATATTCATGAAAATTTGTTCAAAAAAAGCAATTACGGCAATGCTTGCGGGAACTTTCATTATGGCAGCTGCAGCTAGTCCATTTATTGCTCAAGCATCTGAAATACAACAACAACCGCCTACCACTCAAAATCAAAAAATGCAACGACATCAGATAAATCCTGAGCAAGTAGCTAAGCGTTTATCTGCCGATTTTGGCATTGAAAAAGCAACCATTCTTCAATACAGTGCAAAGGGAGTAAGCTTTAAAGACATTCGAAGGGCTGCCTTCCTCGCCAATACGAGCGGTAAATCATTAGATGATGTCATGAGTTATAAAAAATCTGATAATACATGGAAAGATGTCGCCAATACCCTTGGGATTACGAAAGAACAAATGAAAACTGCACATCAAAACATGATGGTTAACCGCTTAACTCAAAGAACAGGTATCGATAAACAAACCGCTTTAGACTTACTCCAACAGGGCTATCATCCACGAGATATTAGCATCGCAAACAAACTAGCCACCAGTTCCAATAAACCAATTATCGAAGTATTATCCTTAAAAAAGATTAACAATCGTTGGTCCGATGTAGCCACCACATTAGGTGTTGATAAAGAAGCTTTAAAAAGCAATGGCCACCAAATGAGACATGGCTTTGAACCTAGAGGACACCACCAAAAAATCTGAAACTAAATGTACTTTCTATTGTAATAACAAAAGACTTGGCTTTTTATGCCAAGTCTTTTGTTATTACAACGTCGATTCCACTGTACCAATCACATCACCACGATGATTTTTTAATATCGGTGGAAAATGTTTAAGCAGTTCTTGATGTTCTGCTTCCGATATTAAATCTAACTTTTTGAGTATCGCGATCCCAGCAGGAGCGACTGCCCGATAGCTGCCATCATCAATTTTAAAAGTAATACCTAACCCATCCGTTGCCAAACAATATAATGCTTCCGCACCAATTTTAGCTAAAATACGACCTTGGGTTATATCCATCAACACCGTATCAAAACGTTTGCTGCCTGCTACTACTTGAGGATACTTAAGCATAGCATCTCGGATGGTACGAACAACGTTCTCTCCCTCTCCCCAACAGCCTTGCTCCGGTTTCGATAGACGAGCATAAGCCCAAGCCATATTATACAAAGGAAGGTAAAAGACTGGCACACCACAGCCATCAATCCCCGTATCCACTTGATCTTTTCTTAAATTAGCAGCATCAGCTACAGCCTGATGCATTAATTGTTGCACTGGATGTCCGAGTTCCGTATAACCTTCAATAACTGCTTTAAGCATCGTTGCCAATGCCAGCATACCGCTATGTTTTCCGGAACAAGCATTATGTACCGCTTCATAAGGTTTTTGTTGCACCATTAATTCTTTTGCCACTTTACTACTCATCGGCTTTGCTGGTCCACAATCCAAAGCACCAATCGTTAAACCGATTTTATTCAAGATACTATGTGCCAATTCAACATGCCGCGCTTCGCCACTATGGGAAGATACCATAAAAGCAACTTCTTCACTTGTTATACCAAAAGCATCCATACCACCTCGTAATAGAAAGGGCATCAATTGAAATGGTTTAGCTGCTGAACGCCAAAACATAGGCCTTGCACTCTCACCAAATTCCCAAACATTTTTGCCATTTACATCTACTACTGCGATATCAGCACGATGTCTACTTTCAACCTTACCACCGCGAGTATATTGCAATAAGATTTCGCTCATCTACGCCACCTCCAATTCAATATCTATATTATATAGGATTATCCCAAATTCGCAACTATTTGTTAGTGAAAACCAGCAATGCAAAAGGGCAGGTTTGCACCTGCCCTTTTGAGCTTACGAACGTGAAATATATACGATTTTAGGTGCAGATTGATTATCGTCGTTAGACTCATCATTCTTAGTAAGAACTATTTTTTCTGACCCATTTAAAATTTTACCATGAGCCAATAATTCTTCTAGTTCTCCACCCTCTAATGTTTCGCGCTCAATAAGAGCTTCTGCAATTAAGTGAAGTTTATCAATATTCTCAACAAGCATTGCTTCCGTTTTGACATAGGCACCACTAACTAGAGTATGTACCTCTTTGTCAATCGCAGATGCTACTTCTTCACCATAATTACGATCACGAGAAATATCTCTGCCTAAAAATACTTGTTGTTCTTGGCGGTGACCAAACGTAACAGGACCTAACGTTTCACTCATACCATATTCAGTAACCATTTTACGTGCCAACGAAGTTACACGTTCTAAATCATTCTGAGCACCAGTACTGATTTCTTTAAGAACTACAGCTTCAGCCACACGGCCTCCCAATAGTACTCGTAGTTGTTCTGATAATTCTGTACGCGTCGCATAATAACGATCTTCCTTTGGTAGCATTAATGTATAACCACCAGCCCGTCCCCGGGGAATAATAGATACTTTATGCACTGGATCCGTATTATCAAGAAGCATCCCTACTAAAGCATGACCAGCTTCATGATATGCGGTAAGTTTTTTCTCATTGTCACTGATCACTTTACTTTTACGTTCTGGTCCAGCGACAACACGTTCTACCGATTCTTCCATTTCAGGCATATCAATCCGTTTTTTATTGCGGCGAGCTGTTAATAATGCTGCCTCATTCACTAAATTGCTAAGATCAGCACCCGTAAAGCCCGGTGTACGACGTGCTAACACCTCTAGACTTACTTCCTTCGATACTGGTTTGCCTTTAATATGAACTTTTAATATTTCCAAACGGCCTTTTACATCCGGTTTGTCAACAACAATCTGCCTGTCAAAACGTCCTGGACGGAGTAATGCCGGATCCAGAATATCTGGTCGATTGGTTGCAGCAATAATAATGATCCCTTCATTAACACCAAAGCCATCCATCTCTACTAACAGTTGGTTCAAAGTCTGTTCACGTTCATCATGACCGCCACCTAGACCAGCCCCACGTTGACGCCCTACAGCATCAATCTCATCAATAAATACAATACACGGTGCACTTTTCTTAGCTTGTTCAAATAAATCCCGGACCCTAGAAGCCCCGACACCAACAAACATCTCTACAAAATCAGATCCACTAATACTAAAAAATGGTACTCCTGATTCTCCAGCCACCGCCCGTGCCAAAAGAGTTTTACCTGTACCCGGAGGTCCAAATAATAACACACCTTTTGGAATCCGTGCACCTACATCATTAAATTTCTTAGGATTTTTCAGAAATTCTACAACTTCCTCTAACTCTTGTTTCGCCTCTTCGGCCCCAGCCATATCAGCAAATGTCACCTTAACCTTATCATCGGTATGAAGCTTAGCCCTACTTTTACCAAAAGACATCACTTTATTACCGCCACCCTGCGTCTGTTGCATAATAAAAAACCAAACTCCAATTAAAAGCAACATTGGCAAAATAGATGAAAAAATCGTTGTCCACCATGGTGGTGTTGGCGGTTGCTCAGCCCTGATATCTACTTTCTTGTCCCGCAATGTATTAATAAGCGTAGGGTCATTTGGCGTAATTGTAGTAAATTCTGTACCATCCGTAAGTTTACCACGAATATTATTATCTACTACTGTTACCCCCTGAACCTTCTGCTCCTCAATTTGATTTAAAAACTGAGTATAGCTAATGTCCTGCTTATTGGTAGTGCGCGAGGAATAATAATCAATTATCGATATCGCAATAATGATAATTAACAAATAAAAACTTACATTTCGAAAAAACTTATTCAAAGTAGCCCTCCTCTCACTGGAGCACAAATAGCTATAAGCACATTAGAAAAAAATGTCCATTTTCTTTTATGGGCACTCTAATAACCTTTGGCCTCCATAGAAAATTATTATACCATTAAACCTTATAATTCACAATAAAATTGAATCATTAAAATTAGTCACTATAAACCTCAGGTTTCAATACACCAATGAACGGTAAATTACGATATTTCTCTGCATAATCAAGACCATAACCCACAACAAAAAAATCTGGTACAGTAAAGCCATTATAGGCAATTTTCACATCTACTTTACGTCGATCAGGCTTATTCAAAAGAGTACATATTTGAATACTCGCTGGTTTACGTGACTTAAGATTTTCCACCAAATAATTCAACGTCAAACCGGAGTCAATAATATCCTCTACAACTAAAATATGCTTTCCTACTACATCTTCATCAAGGTCTTTTAAAATTCGTACTACCCCGCTAGAATTCGTACCTACGCCATAACTAGATACTGCCATAAAATCAATGGCAACAGGCACTTTTATAGCTCTGGCTAAATCAGCCATAAAGATAACAGCCCCGCGTAGCACTCCAATCATTAAAATTTCCTTTCCCTGATAATCAGCTGTAATCTCTGCTCCCATTTCGCTAATTCTTGCCGCCAACTGTTCTTCACTTAATAAAACCCTTTCTACATCATTAAGCACGATTGTTCCTCCTATTTATTATATATAATATGTAATAAAAAAATTCAATCTACTGTTATTATTTCATTGTTTTTTGCTTTATCTTGTTAATTGTTATTTTTAGGATTTTTTTCGTATCATCTGTTATCTTTCCAACCTCAGACTGACGATACCCTGCTACCCAAATAATATCATTGCGATCACAGATAATGGGCGTACTATCACGCACTTGTCTAGGTACCTTAAGATCAATGAAAAATTTTTTCAGCTTTTTTGTTCCAGTAAAACCTAATGGCTGGAATCTATCCCCATCTCGGCGTATACGCACAAACAAAGGTGTCGATAATGCTAACCAATCGAATATACCCACGCAAGGCTGAGCTGTACAATTTACTTGCTCTATGATCTCAGTCGTAAGTGAAATTCCGAGTTCAGTAATCATAGTAATACCTGGCACTGCCAATTCCTGTCCTGCATAATGAATTTGGGGCGGTACAGGGGTATGTCGACTTATATATAGTCCATCATAACTTTTGCAAGCTACCAACCCAGCCGGGAGCTGAACAACACTGCCTACAGTACCATTAGAAAGTAATTCTAATACAGTTTCCACATGATCAAAACTGATTCCCACTAAAGAGCCCTGCGTTTTTTCAATCGCCATACGAATGATTTCACGTTTTACAGCAATATGTATTGACTTTATTTTTGCCGCAATCATAACTATGCCTTCAGACTGTTCGGCAGTGACCTCAGACCATATCTCATTTGCTGTAGTTTGAATAAAATCATGTTCATCTCCAACAATCGTCGCACTGCGGCAAAGAGCATCTTTAATTGCAACATTAAACTTTTTTTCTAGTTCTGGTAAAAGGTCAATTCGAATGCGATTTCGCAAATAATTCGTTTTGAGATTCGAACTATCAAACCGTGGTTCTAAATGATAAGTTTCACAATAGGCAGTAATTTCTGCCCTTGTCACAGACAATAATGGGCGAATAATATTATGATTGATCGGTTGTATCCCTCTAATACCTACACTGCCTGCTCCTCTTAGAATATGTAATAACACCGTTTCCGCTTGGTCATCACGATGGTGTCCTGTTGCTATCTTCGCACCGCCTAGTTTCTCTGTAACACTTTGTAAATACTGATAACGAACCACTCGTGCAGCATCCGAACCAGATAGTCCTGACTCTTTTATAAACTTCGGTACGTCAATTGCAGTATGAAAACATGGAATACCATGTTGCTGGCAAAAATCAACGACAAAATCCGCCTCCGCAGCAGATTCAAGACCGCGAAACATATGATCCAGATGAGCTGCAAATACACTAATATTATATTCTAAACAAAATCCATTAAAAATATGTAATAAGGCTAAGGAATCCGGTCCGCCTGAACAAGCTACTACTATTTTGTCTCCTGCACTTAGCATTTTACTACGATCTATCAACGCTTTCACTTTTGTCAACATCCTGCAAACTTCTCCCATCTTATAATCTAAGCAAGCATTGTAGAACTCACAAAATGCAGTGCCACCTATCCATACCTCAAATATTTCTACCTTAACTTTTATTCTCTTGAGCCACAATATTTTCCTGCAACATATTTGCAAAAAATAAAAAGTAATAGAAGTGGCTATTATATACACTCTATTACCTGTTTATCTTTTCTTATATTGAATCTGGAGACTCAATCATTTTGGCAACAAGTACTGTCATATCATCTGATACCTTCTGACCAGACATGACCTTTGCCTGAGTTAAAATCTTATTTGCTAATGCTTGTGGCGAAATATTCTCCACCTGTCTAAGAAAATTAGTTAGCCAATGACCTTTATCTAGCTTATTTTGTGGTACATCCATAATACCATCACTGACCATTACAATAAAATCTCCGATCACCACTACCTCTTTCATTGTTTGAATTTCAATTTTTTGTAAAATCCCAATTGGTAAGGATGAAGACTTAATCTCTCTTACTTCTCGTACCCGCTTAATAAAACTAGGAGCGGAACCAATCTTTAAAAACTCTATATTCCCTGAATAGGTATCAACCACCACCATATCAATCGTCACAAATGATTCTTCTGTCGTATTTAATAACAGCATAGAGTTTACTGTTTTCACCGCAATATCCGTATCAAAACCCGCTATTAGTAATTTTTTTAAAACCTCTATTGACATACTACTCTGAGCGGCTGCATGACTCCCACTCCCCATACCATCACTAAGTACTAGAGCCACTTTTCCTCTACTCAGCTCAATCACAATGCAACTATCCCCACATATATCTTGCCCATCTTTAGCAATACTAGCTATTCCTGTATCCACACTAAATCTTTTTGCTACCAACATGGTTAATTTACATTTCCCTGTTTTTGATTCATTGCCGCACTCGGAACGCAAGATCATCTTTTCTTTCATCAACCCAGCTGCTAACGGCAAGATCGTATTAATACACTCTCGATTACCATTACAAGTTTTTTTTAAAATTTCAATCATACCTGCACCATTTTCTCCTGTCATGCGTACCTCTGTGAGCGGACAACCAATCATCTCAGATTTTTCTTGAAATGCCAATGAAAATTCTTGATTCGAATGCTCTACTTTACCAATTTCATACGCCAAGTTACTAATAATCTCACTGGTCGCTTTCATTTGTTCCATTACCATCTGGCGATGCTCAACAATCTTTTTCTGCCAAAAAGTTGTCGTATAATTATGCTTTGCTATGAATTGAATTTTTTCCAGTAGTTCTTTACATCGAATACAGTTTTCCTGAAATACACCAGGCATATTGTCTAAAGTTAACAAACATACTTCCGGTTGTCCTAAAATTTCTAATATACCATGATACGTACGATAAAAATCTACTTCCCAGCACTGTGAACGTTTCGCACAATTTTCACATATCTGCTCCCCAACAACAGATAAAGTCCTAGCTAATTCATCATCATGAATTTTACCTTTCGTTTCCGTAACAATCCCACCAAATGTTTCTGCTAAATCATTAAATATCTCAGAAACATTATTAATTTTTTCCACGACTTCGTTACAATGAAATTGACTATTCAAAAACTGCCTCTCCGTTTGATAGATATTCTGATAGCAAAGGGTCAGCCACCTACTAGGAATTAATAAAAACAACCCTCCTGCTATTATACATTCTCTGAATACTTTCATTAGTTCACTATCTTGTCCTGAATATAATACCGTAATCACACTACCTAAAATAAATCCTACAATAACAGCCCATTTCCCTAATACTTTAAATGCTCCTGCAAAAACACTAGCGAAGGCATATAACGATACCGCGACGGTTGCATTACCATCACTAAGTCCAACAATTAAACCAACAACAACCCCTACTGAGGCACTAATCCCCACACCACCAGCAAGCGCCATAGCCATGATTAGTATGTCACCTGCTAAATTTCGTATACTATATTCTAGGATCATTATATTACCTAAACCTGCTACTGCTACCGATAATAGCACTACCATGCAGCCTAAACGTTCACTTGTTAGATGTTGCTGACTCTGTGGTTGCCTAATCAGCAATAATACACCATGGATAAATATATAGGAAAATACCATACAAATAGTAGATTCGAACAAGGCTAACAAAACATTGTAGATTGTCAGCTCCTTACATACACTAACAATCAATCCAGCGCACAAAACGGCACAAAACATAAATATTGGTACCGTAACTATTTTTTTATATCGATAGGAAAGCTTGTCTTGCCATAAAAAATATAGGCCTATCGATAAAACATACGTACTGACCTCCGCATAATGACTACCTGATACCACGCCAGCAATAGTCCAGAAAGCAACCATTAACGTCCATCCAGGTTTCACTTGTGCCACAGCAGTAAAAAAAGCCAATCCAATAGGAGCAAACTCATCCATAATAAAAACTCGCCCTAATAAGAAAGCTAATATGCTAAAAAGAATTTTCTCCATATCCATCAATGATCTCACCGCAGTATAACCCTTATAAAAACCTACTTTTAGCGGCAATCGCCGTCGAGTTATTTTTTTGGGGGCTACGGATTGATGTCTATCTAATATCTCAGCAGGAACTTGAATCATCGTTACTTTTGCCATTACCATTCACCTCTATGTATAATCTATTCCGTAAATAGGGAATGATTTCATTTTACATATTATGGTAATATTTTTTTGTCTAAATAGGTTCCACGCACTACAAAAAATTACGACAAAATATAATGGCAAACAACAAAAAGAGCATCCCTTTACGGAATGCTCTTAGCTTATAAACGATTTAACCTGGCGAACGAGCAGCACCACGGCCACCACGTTTAGATTCTGTATTGCGTTTTAAATCACCAAGACGTTCATCACTGTCTTTTAAGAATTTTGTCAACTTGTCTTCAAAAGACGGTGCGTTTACTTTGCCATAACGGCGATTATCGTTGACTGGTGCTCTCCTAGGAATCGGACTAGGAACTGGACTTGGACTAGGCGGCTGAAGTTGTTTAATCGACAACCCGATTTTCCCGCGTTCATCAATTGATAAAACTTTGACTTTTACATTATCTTGCTCTTTTAGGAAATCTTTCACATCACGGACATATACATCAGCAACTTCCGAAATGTGAATTAAGCCTACCTTTCCTCCAGGCAGCTCTACAAATGCTCCGAAATTTGTGATCCCTGTCACAACGCCCTCAACCACACTGCCAACTTCAATGGACATACTAATCAAACTTCCCCCTTAAAAAACTACGTTTTTCAACCATATTATACCCTCGACACCGAAAAGGTGTCAAGGAAAGATACCGCAATTATTTTTTTTCAGATACGATATAGGGAATTTCTCCAGGTTTTACTAAACCTAGCTCTTCACGAGCTAATTTTTCTACATATCGGCGATCATTCAGTGCATCACGTTCCTCTTTCAAATTCGTATTACTTTCCCGAAACTCAGTAAGCTGTGCACGAACAGAATCGCTATCACGCCGAATGGCATTTAGCTGATTTTGCTGTTGAATAAAGGAATAAAGAAAACAAACACCCAATACAATTGTCAGCAACCTAAACCATTTAATACGATATTTACTAGGATTTTGCATTGAACACACCACCACGATCACATTCTTAGAATTACCTTTATTGTTTATTCGCCAACTATACAATATATTCCTCTTTTCGCACAAAAAAATACTTTTTTATATAACGCACTAAAAAAATAAATACAAGCGTCGGCGAGTGGCTATATTTTATTCACTGTTTTGTACTATTTCTTTTCATCCGCAGGCGGTTTTCTCCACCGCATAGAATACCAAGAAATAAACTTACGATACATTATAATAAAAGGCCAACTTACTATTTTCACACCATATATGCCTGGGCGTAAGAACAGAATATCAAACACCTTTTTCAGTAAACCAACACTCCTGATCAGCAAGCGAATACCACTTGTAAATAAGCGAATGGCATACAAGCTCAACCAACTATAATACATTCCCAAACCACTTAAAATTCCCATAAATACATAAAATCTAAGTTCCCCCCAATTACTTGCTATCAAAGCCGTAAAGACAACCACAGTCGCAAGCAACCAATATAATAAGTCAGTAAACCAAGTCCATATCTCTCTAGGTTTACAATTATTACGTAATACCCGATAACAGTCAAATAACATCCCAAGCAATATTCCCGTTAGGATTGTAATGGAAAAAATCAAAATTTGATTTGTCAGTTCCACGACCTCACCTCCAGCGCCATAAAAGCTGGTATCGCAAACGACGCCACACTATCCATACAAGAATGATTCCTGTAACGAAAAGTAACCACCCCAGCATGATATGTATCGTATTGTACTGTTTACCCATAGCAATAAAACGAAATATATCTTTATTTTCCAAATGATACGAGTCCATGATGATGCCTTTTATATAATAGACGGTTTCAGCATAGGGTGGTATCCCGTCATAACGATCTACTGCTGCTGGCCCTGCATTATAAGCTGCTAAAGCCAATACCATATTCCCATGATATTTTTTCAACAATTGACTAAGATACGCTATACCAATGCGAATATTAAGTTCAGGATTATAATAGCATGCAGTGCCACATTCACTTTTCTGCCTTTCATCACATACCTTGGCTACTTTATTCACTTGCCACCAAGTTTCAGGCATAATCTGCATTAATCCATAAGCACCAGCAGTTGATACTGCTTGTGGCCGAAAAGAGCTTTCGACTTGAATAACACTAGCAATGATTTGAGGATTGATACCTGCTTCACGTGCATAATGATTGATCATTTCAGCATAGGGCACCTTGCTATCGACCTCATGAATGGTATAAGCATATTGATTAAATTCATCCCAAACAGCTCGTTGATAGCGATCTGTCACATACCCCGTAATCTCATAGAACATCCATTCTACTACTAATATTAATAACATGATATACCAACTCTTTATCAAGCCTCGCTGCAAGGCATTACTCCTTTCAGGTATTTATTTTAAGAACCGTTCTAATAAACCTTTTTTAGTACGATTAATATCATCATAAGTCATTGTTTTTACTACTCCATCAACAATCACATTACTCTTATCCAGATTTAATTGCTTAATATTGAGCCCTTCCCCTTTAATAATGAGCATCCCTTGTTCCGTCTCCATTACAATTTCTTTTTCATCATAACTACCTAAACTAAGTACACCATCCACCGTCATTTCCTCACGATCAATCAAAGTGACCTTATGCCGCCAAGCTGGTGTTTTATCATCGATTATCATAATCATTCCTCCCTCATATTTGCTATTCAGCATATATATATGCCCCTCGCTACGGCAATAGTACTATTGACGTAAAGTAATCCGCAGTTTGATCACCAAGTATGGTAAGCGCCCATGCTAGGAACACAGTAAAAAAACCGATCAGTCATCGCTGATCGGCTCTTTACTGTGTTCCTATGATGTAAGGTTTCTTTATTTCCAACGTTTTTCAATTATTATGTCTTTAAAATATTGACTAATTATATCTTGAGGATTTTTTCCCATAGTGGCCAACTTGTTGGCACCCCATTGCGACATACCAACACCATGGCCATAGCCTTTACCAGTAAAAACTACAGCATCACCGCTCACTTCTACTTTATCAAGAAGCATGGATTTAAGCTTTGTACTATCAAGACCGACTCTAAGCTCTGGTCCTGATACCTCTATATTTTTATTAATTGTCATAGTAGTCGCCCGCCCTGATAGTCCTTTCTTGCCTATTTCTACACTATCAATACTACTTACCGTTTTTCCCATCTTACTCAAGACGTCGATTATTTCTTTTTTAGTAAAAGAGGCTGTCCAATTTTGTATATCAGCAGGAGCCAGATCATCTGGAGACTGCACAGATTGAATATAAGGTGGTTCATCTTGTTTGAAATCAAGCCCCTCTTTCGCAGCAGCTGTAATTCCACCCGCAGAAGCATGAAACCAAGCATGAATTGGTTTGCCCTGATAGGTCACAACCATACCACGAGTCATATCGATCGCCTGTCTAACATGATCCGTCACTGCTTTTGCATTATAAGCCTGAAATTCCTTAATATCAGTGGAAGCTTGCGTGCCCCGCGCTGGCACACCGCCTTTTTCCTCAATTGCCTGTACCGTAAAGGTGCGGGCTAATATAGCTTGAGCTGCTAACGCTTCTACAGACCAGTCTGCTTTCATTTCTCCAGCAACTACACCAGCAATATACTCTTCCATTTTCATTGTTTTCTTCTCACCAGTTTCATGCATAAACACGATAATGTCAGGTTCATTCACTTCCACTACCTGTGTTGGTGGCGCTGGCTGCGCAGGCTCAGGCTTTTTTTGTGTTTGATTTAACATCGAGCAGCCACTAAAAGCAAAGGTAGTCACTACGATAATGGTTAGTAACAAATACCATTTTATATTCTTCATGATTTATTCTGCCTCCTTCGATACTTTGCCTTTAGTATGGCTGAATTTTGCATTATCAATACACAACCTTTCCCTTACGTTATAAGACGATAAATGGACAATGATACATTCATAATGATCAAGAAAAATACCCCAAACATCCCCAAACGATTCCCATTATTACCCAGCCAGCGAGCAAAAGTATAACCATGAATACTAATCAATACAGAAGTCATCGCAAATATATAATCCATGATTCTCCACCCTCTTCATAAAATTCACTCAACAGGAATGGTCCTGATCATCAAACCATTACGGCGAATTTTAGTCTTCACTTCCATATTCACCTCCGCCTGAGAATATTTTTGATTCCATTTATAGTCTTCAAATTCTTTATTACTCTGAAATGCCGGACGCAGATAATAACCAAAACCTGCTACATCCGCATTGAGTTGCTGGGTGTGCTTGCTAAAGTTCATCAACTGCTGTTGATATATTTGACTGACCTGGTTTTCTAATGTAGTTAGATAACTTCCTCCCTGCTCATAATTAATTGCGGAGGGAATACTGCTAATTTCCCCTTCCAGCAAGATACGAACATCAATAACTGGACGCTCTTCAACAAGTGCTACGCTAATCTTAGGTCTAGATCCTAAATGAAGATTAATATTGATAGTCGATTTGGCATTAAAGGGATCTTCCACCACAATATATCCATTGCGATAGTTCCCAAGTAGCATCGACAGCATACGGGTTTCAGTAGTACTTAAACTCCCAACCATCTTGTCACCATCAAATAGTGCCGTACCAGCAAATTCCGCAGCATCGCCACCACTCCGTGGAATATCACCAGCAAGATAGCCATCTATTTTTTCCCCTGGAACTTTTTGAGTACTGATTTTGTCCTCACCAGACTCAGGATTGACAGCAACTAAAGCTATATATGGCTGCCCACTGTTACTTTTAAGCCTTGTATAATACTCATGTAATGTAGTATCCAGAAAATAACCTGTCTCTTGCCAACTTCTAATCATCTCTTCATAGTACTTAGCCATCGAACTAACAAAAACAGGTTTGTTTTTTTCTAAAAAATTCTTGGCTGTTCCTCTTGTTACCACAACAAACATGGAGCCACGATATTCACGATAACGCATAAATGGCCCTAATACATTAGCAACTCCCCTGCGAGCCAACTCTTCCCCTATCACGATAACTTTAACATGTGCTAACACTGGCTGCAGTGCCACTTCAGAATTTAGCAGATTAAGCCCTTCAGCAAGTGTTGCAGCAGTATTCGTTACTATCACAGCATCTTTACTGGCATCCTCTTTACTAGCTTCCATTCTAGGAACAGCAAATTGGTAACTGACACGAGTCATCCCCTCTTGTTCGGCTGTATCTAACCCCATAGCTACAACATTAGCCCGTTGGTCAAGTTCTCTTGCTCCGTTGCATCCGAGCAACAGGATAGACATAGCAAATAAAACAGTCAGCAACATCAACGGTCGGCACATGTTTTTTTCCTCCTCTTCTTCACGAGGGTCATAACAAACAAAATCCCTGGAAATAGATAGATACCCATTTGAGTTACCTGAAGTAACAGTCGGTCAAGGCGCATGGTAGTACCAATATCAGGAGGCAACATTGCAGCATTTGCTACAACCATAGCCCCTAGAGGTACAATAGGTCGCAGTCCAGGCAGTTTTAACAACATAACAATTAAGTATAAGCCCATATACATACTACCAGCAATAGCCATCAGCCCAAACATAACCCATACCACAATAAACAGCGCTTCAACACGTTGAATATACTGATTCACATACACCAGACGCGCCAGTTCATAGAAAGGCATGGTCTTCTCCCCGCCAACAGCTACACCAAAAACCATGGTGTATACAAGCATATTTACGATTCTCAGTACTAATGAGCCACCTATAGCATAAATAGCGGCGCTTTTGATTGTTTTAGTATTTTGGAAAGCTGACGACAAAAAGACTAATGATAACACTCCTATATTATACCCCACACCATGTAGACCTGATTCCACAGCTGTCATAATACCATTCCCCTGCCAAGGAGTAAGATTGTATGCAACATAAAAGGGACTCACCATCACAAATATCAAAAAGAGTCCAACCAGCATAAAGGGCAATAAAATATAAGATGCACGACACAAGGCTTCAATGCCTAAATAACAAATTACACCAGCCGTTACTGCATACCAGACAATCACTAATTGAAAGTCAGCACGCGGTAAAGCAGTAGACAATGTATACTCTGCATATTGCCGCAAAACTAGAACACTATTAGCAAAAAACATACCGCTGTATGCTGTCACAATCAGCCATGCTCCTGCTTTGCCTACCAGATGCTGACATACAACAACTATGTCTCCAGATACACTATTATTTACATAAACCATCATAAACAACACGAATAAGGGAATGATAGTGAACAAAATCATAGATAACCAATAAAGCTGCCCATTATCCCGAATACCATCTGACATTCCTGACAAAAACAGGCGGGTTACAATTAGTCCAAACACCAAGGCTATCCCCTCAGCGACGCCCAGCTTACCAACATGATAGCCTTTCACGAATCATCCCCTCCTGTGGGTATCTGCTTTGTCCACTTTCTACTAACATCCCCTTGACGGATAACATCCTGAGTATTGAGTTCATCAGGTCTCCTCTGTTGCATATGTACAGGCGTTCTCAAGATTACATCCCCTCCAGAAGTGGTCTTAGGTGCTATCGGTGCCAGATATGGCATACCAAAAGACTTCAATGAACTAAGTATGGCAGTAAAAATGAAGAAACTACAAGCTACTCCGACAAGTCCCATAACCAAGGCCATAAATACAAATACTAGGCGAAATATACGAAAAGCAGATGCCAATCTATACTCTGGAATACTGTATGATGCTAAACCTGTCACCGCAATCACAATAACCATAATAGGACTAACAATTTTAGCACTGACCGCCGCCTGCCCCAAAATAATGGCGCCTACAATGCCAAGGGTAGAGCCTAGTATACCTGGAATGCGCAGTCCCCCTTCACGAATCAGTTCGAAAGCGAGTTCCATCAGCAATATTTCAAAGATTGTGGGAAAAGGTACTTGTCCTCTTGCTGCCGTAATAGATAACAATAGCTCCGTAGGTATTGCTTCCTGATGAAAGGTACTGATGGCAAGATATAAGGCTGGCAGTAGCATCGAAATTAACCCACCAACCCACCTAATCATACGTAGAAAATTGGAATAATAAAAATGCATCGAAAAATCATCCGCAGAGTGCATCAGTGTAAATAAGGAAATAGGTGCAATATGTCCAAAAGGACTACCATCCACCAAGATAGCTACTCGTCCTTCAACTAAATGTACAACTACTCTGTCTGGGCGTTCAGTGGATAAGGTCTGTGGAAACGGATTGTTTGGAAAATCTACAATGAAATGCTCCAGTATTCCTGAATCAATAATAATATCTGTATTAATACCTTTTATACGTCGTCGTACTTCCGCAACCAGTTCTTCATTGGCTATTGTTTTTAAATACATGATCGCGCAGTTTGAATGTCCTCGCTTACCTACAGGTATCATCTCCGTAATTAAATCACTAGAATGCAGCATGGATCGAATCAATGCGGTATTAACTCGTAGCACTTCTGTGAAAGCATTTTGCGATCCCCTTACTGACTGTTCAGTAGCTGGTCGGTCAACACCACGATGCTCAGCCCCTTTTGTTTCTACGGTCACAGCTTCACTAATACCATCAAAAAAAAGTACAGCATCACCGGTATTAATACCTTGTTGCACCTCTTGAAAGCTACCTACCCGGGAAGCCTGTCCACTAGGAAGGCACTGTTCGATAATAAAATCAACTACATCACTATCACTCTCTTGCTGGGTCTGCAGTAGCATTAAAGGCTGCAACACTGCCATGTTCACAACCTTTTTATCGGCAAGACCATCCATAAATACCAGTATAGCTTTCACTTCTGGCTGAACTGAAATAATAAATTTACGAATAACGACATCTTTATTTAGAGGTAATTGATATATTTCCTCAATTTTTTTTTGATTTTCTTCAAGGCTTGTACTAATAGTAAATTCACTTACGTTATCATCATTATTCTTCTTCTCCAATATTGCGTTTATTGCAGTCTGCTGTTGTTTTAGTGCGTCATATTGTACCTTCCATTCGCGCCTCTTACCAAGCCACTGTCCATTATGCAAATCTTCAATGTACTGTTCTATGAACGTCGCTGAACGCTTAGCATGCCGCACCATCGCTTCAAACTGTTGCAAACGTTCTGATAAATCCAACGGAGTTGGATCACAATGTATCCTCTTTGGATCTTCTTGCTGGTTCTCATCTAAGACAAAAGGATCAGGCTGATTTGATGGCTGATACACGAAAAGATTCTTTATACTCGTATATATTTTTCCCATTCCATCCTTTCTCATCCCATCACCTCTTACTCACCACTTTTTAATATCTTTTACCAAAATAGTGTTTTTTAGTAAAAAATATTAAATAAAACAAAAAAAAGAGGATTCTAACTATAGAATCCATCTCTTTTTGACTTTGGTCTATAAAATTTTTAGTACATATCGATCAACGACTACTTGCACCCATTTTACGCTGTAACATTTTACTTGGAATTGTTACCAGTATGTTTAAAATTAAAATAGTAACTACTAGTAATGCTCCAATACCATTCGCTATCTCTAACCGATCGGGTACGAGGCCGACTGCCATAACATACCATAGATGTACCGCCAATGTTTCACCTGCTACTGTCAAATCAAAATCTGGCATCACTCTCGATACAGTCGTACCTGCTGTAAAGATCAAAATCGCTGATTCCCCTAGTGCCCTGCCAGCTGTCAATGTAACACCTGTAATAATACCAGGAATAGCATTCGGTAAAACGACTCGCCAAATTGTCTGCCACTTAGTAGCCCCAAGTGCAAGACTAGCTTCGCGGTAATATACAGGAACCGTTCGGATGGAGTCTTCTGTCACTCTTACTAGCACAGGTAGATTGAGTAACATAAGAGTTAACGCACCACCAATAATACTAAAACCGAATCCTAACATATTAACAAAGATAATCATACCAAATAGTCCTAAAACAATAGATGGAACCGTCGCCAAGCTTTCTGTACTTAAGCGAATCATGGAAGTCAAATAATTATCACTTGCATACTCCGCTAAGTAAACACCAGCACCAATCGCTAGCGGTATGGAGAACAACAGTGACAAGAATAAAATGTAAAAAGAGTTAAAGAATTGTGGTCCCACACCACCTCCGGCTTTAATTTCACTCGGTGTACCGAAAATGAAATCCCAAGATAAAACCGGAATCCCTTTATATAATATAAAACATAAAAAAGCTACTAATATTCCCAAAATAACAATCGACGCCAGCCACATTATACCAGTAGCTAATTTATCAATACTTCGTGCCGACATTTATGCCACCTTCTTTTTTGCAATATAACGAATCATAATAATCATCACTAATGATATCAACAGTAATACTAACGCCATTAGGAATAAAGAATTTCCCCACGCTGAGCCAAAAGGCGTATTGCCCATTTCAACAACAATTTCACTAGGTAATGTAGAGGTAGGCATAAATAGTGACATGACTAACTGTGGGGCATTACCAATGACCATTTGTACTGCCATCGTCTCGCCGACCGCTCTAGCCATCGCCAAAATAATCGCCGTCAATATACCTGGCAATGCTGCTGGTAACAGTACATGCCATATGGTCTGCCATCGCGTTGCGCCAAGTGCCAAGGAAGCTTCTTCTAAATTGCTAGGTACCGCACGTATTGCATCCTCAGAAATACTGATAATAGTTGGTAAAATCATCACAGCCAAAATAATCGCAGCGGCTAATAAACCAAAACCTACACTCACATGAAAGTAATTCCTTATAAAGGGAACGATAATCGTAATACCGACAAAACCATATACGACTGATGGAATGGCAACATATAAATTGATTGCTGGACGCATGATTTCGCTCAGCCATTTTGGAGCAACTTTCGCCATAAAAATAGCCCCAGCAAGACCGATAGGACCTCCTAATATGATCGACAGTATTGTCACTGCCAATGAACCAACAATAAAACTTAAGGCCCCAAAATGTTTTTCGCTAGGATCCCATTTTGCTGATAAAAAAAACTCAAGCGGACTTACCTCACTAAACGTCATCAACCCCTGCCAACCAACAAAAACAATAATGGATGCAATAATAACCGCCATAAAAATACCACTTGCAATAAAGAGATACCGCATATAACGATCATATAATATTTTAAATTGATGCTCTTTGTCTACTAATTGCACAACGACTCCCCCTTCTATGACAGACGTTAGATCACGCTAAGGATCTCATTTCTATATCATCTATTTAAATTTTAACCCATTCATAAATATTCTATGTTATGGTACTGTTAAGAAATTGTTAATTTTGCTTAAGAAAAGACTTGGTTTCGACCAAGTCCGCAGACGCAGGTAGAAGCCTTAGTTGTCCTTACTTGGAGTCAAGAAGGTTTTTGACTTTCTGATTCTGCAAAAAAAAAGCTACCAATAATGGTAGCTATTGTTTGCGCAGACGTTGTCCCGTGACTAAATAAATAACCCATTCGGCAATATTTGTCGCATGATCAGCCACTCTTTCCAAATAGCGAGCTATAAATAACAATTGCGTAGCTTGACCAATAGTAGTAGGATCTTCCATCATATATGTTAATAAATCTCGAATTGTTTGATGATAAAGATCATCCACTGCATCATCATCTATACACACTTGTTCTGCTAATGAAATATCCAGATTGGTATAGGCTGATAAAGAATCATTAAGCATTTTTAACGCTAATACTGACATACGAGGAAGATCGATCAGAGGTTTGATCAAAGGTGTCTCTCCTATTTCAAGAGCAATTTTAGCAATATCATAAGCATGATCACCTACTCTTTCAAGATCTGTGGTAATTTTAAGTCCTGTACCAATAATCCTCAAATCCTTAGCCAACGGTTGCTGCCTAGCAATCAATACCATACATTTATCTTCAATATCAATTTCCATTTTATCTACATCATCATCAGCAACCATAATTTTTTTCGCTAACTCAAAATCTTTTTTCTCTAGTGACTCCATAGCCTGTTCGATAGCCTGCGCTACCCGTGCACCCATTTGTAAAATATCTTGACGTAGTGCCTCTAGTTCCTGATTAAAACCTTGCCGAGTACTTGTCATCTTTCACCCTCCATTAACCAAATCGTCCAGTAATATAGTCTTCTGTACGCTTATCTTGCGGCCTAGTAAACATGACATCTGTTTTGTCATATTCCACTACTTCACCATTTAAGAAAAAGGCTGTACAGTCTGATACACGAGCCGCTTGTTGCATATTATGGGTAACCATAACAATCGTATACTTGGATTTTAATTCAGATACTAGTTCTTCGATCTTCATCGTTGATATAGGATCAAGAGCAGAACAAGGTTCATCCATCAGTAATACTTCCGGTTCAATGGCCAATAGTCTAGCAATACATAGACGTTGCTGTTGACCACCGGACATCCCCATGGCAGAACTTTGAAGACGATCTTTTACTTCATCCCATAAGGCCGCACCTATCAAACTTTTTTCTACTATTTCATCTAATGTTGTTTTGTTTTTTATACCATGAATTCGTGGTCCATAGGCAATATTATCATAAATAGACATCGGAAAAGGATTAGGCCTCTGAAAAACCATCCCCACCCGTTTTCGAAGTGATACCACATCGGTATCAGGATGATAAATATTTAAACCATCCAGTAGAATTTCACCTTCAATTTTGACGCCAGGAATTAAATCATTCATCCGATTCAGAGTTTTGATAAAAGTTGATTTACCACAACCTGAAGGTCCAATTAACGCTAAGACACTATTTTTATCCACTCCAAGGGATATTTTCTTTAATGCCAATACATCCCCATAATACAGTTTTAATTTATTGACATGAATTTTATAATCCATATATGGCCTCCTGTAAATTCGTCCTTATACTAAGATAACTACCCATACAGGAAATATACCACAAAACACTACACTTTATTATTAAGATTATATTAACGTTTGATTAAATTTCACTAAATCGATAACCAACGCCTCTCACTGTCTCAATTGCTTCTGCAACTTCAGGCTGTTTTGCCAGTTTCGCTCTTAAGTGACGCACATGAACATCAACGGTTCGTGTATCACCAAAATATTCATAACCCCATACTTTTTCTAACAATTGCTCTCGAGTATAGGCTCTACCAATATTGGTAACAAATAATTTTAAGAGTTCATATTCTTTAGGTGTCAGTTCCATCTTCTGTTGATCTAAATATACTTCATAACTAGTAAAATTCAGTTTTAATTTGCCCATAATTAATTCCCCATCGTGTCTGCTTTCTTTATGACTACGTCGGAGTACTGCCTTAACTCTAGCAACTAATTCACGAGGACTAAAAGGTTTGGTCATATAATCATCGGCTCCTAATTCTAGACCGATAATTTTGTCTACTTCATCGTTTTTCGCCGTTAGCATAATAATTGGAATGCCTGCCGTTTGTTGTTGTCCTTTTATAGTGCGACAAACTTCTAAACCATCGATACCGGGAAGCATCACATCGAGGATAATTAAATCTAGTTTTGTTGTTCTAGCTATTTCTAGTGCAGCATGCCCATTATCAGCTTGTACTGTATCATAACCTGCCTTATGTAGATTAAAAGAGAGTAATTCACAAATCATTGGTTCATCATCAACAATTAAAATGCTACCTGCCATATATTCTCACTCCCTATAAGTAAAAACCAGGTTATAAATAACCTGGTTTTTACTTATATACTTTTATTTATTAACGGCGTCTTTTAAGCCTTTACCAGCTTTAAATACTGGATTTTTTGATGCTGGAATTGTAATCTCAGCACCAGTTTGAGGATTACGACCTTTTCTTTCTTCACGAGCCTTCACTTCAAAAGTACCAAATCCAATGATTTGAACCTTATCTTCCAGTGTTAACGCTTCCTCAACGCTAACAAACAGCGCATTAATAGCTTTCTCAGCATCCTTCTTAGTCAAACCCGCTTTTTCTGCAACACTTGCAATTAATTCAGTTTTATTCACAAAAATAGCCTCCTCACAAAAATCATTACGAATAGCTTATTCGCTATCATTCTTTTTATTCCTGTCTGTATTGAAAAAAAATACTAAAAAACCATTAAAATCCTGATTTTTCTTGTTTTTTTGCCTGCTCCCACAGAATATCAAGTTCTTTTTCACCTAAATTATCCCATTTGATGCTTTTCTCTTTTACAGTCTGTTCTATATAGGAAAACCGTTTTATAAACTTGTTATTCGTTACATTGAGAGCTACCTCAGCATCAATTTTCAAAAATCTTGCTAGATTCACTACTGAAAATAAGACATCTCCTAATTCGCCTTCCATATCGACAAAATTTTCTTGAGAACAAGCATGTCTAAGTTCAGTCAGTTCTTCTTGTATTTTATCCCATACAGGCTGAATACTATTCCAATCAAAGCCAACCTTCGCTGCTTTCACTTGTAGCTTATAAGAACGCATCAAACTCGGCAGGCCCTTAGGTATGCCATCGAGTACTGACAGTCGTTCACTGCCATATTCCCGTCTTTTAATAGCATCCCAATTCAAAACTACTTCTGCTGCATCTCGAACCGTAATATCTCCAAATACATGAGGATGGCGACGTATCATTTTTTCAGTAATCACATCCACCACCTGTTGCATTGTGAACAAATTCGATTCTTCAGCAATACGAGCATGGAAAATAATCTGTAGTAGCAGATCACCAAGCTCTTCACACAGTTTATCCCCTTGTTGCAAATCAATGGCTTCAAGCACCTCATACACTTCTTCTACCAAATAGCGTCTGAGGCTAACATGGGTTTGTTCCATATCCCATATACAGCCCTCTGGTGAACGAAGCTTAGCCATAATCTCAGTAATAGGATCTAAGGTAAATTGATGTCCTAGCGGGCGACCTGGTACATATAAGCTTGTCAGGTGATCAATCCCGGGTATTCTATCGACTTCAAATAATGGCACGGATAGAATTTTTTCCTCTGGTAGCCCTATGTTTTGCACTACTGTGACTTGATAATCATCAGGATAATACTCCATCAATGCCAATTTTGCCTCAGAAGCTACATGATGATTATATACTTGTGTGATGACTAAGGCTGTCCCTAATTCAGGAGGCAGTGATGACAAATCTGCCGCATCAAGAATTGTCATCCCCTCAATAGGATCAATCGCCAAGCGCGTATATAATACTTCCAAGAAACTCATTCCTGGCAAAACATCGACGGTAATCCCTTGTTCTACCGCCATTTTTCTAATCAAAGTCACTGTTTTTTCAGCTACCAATGGACTGCCTGGCACAGCATATACAAGATTTTCTGCTGTTATCGCCTGTGCCAGGCAATCACGGGCAATGGCACTATACACTTCATCAAACGATTCTTTTTCTTCATAAACATGATCATAACTGATAAACTCAATACCACGAGCGGCCATTTCCGGTACAGTAGGATGCTTAGCAGTACGCAGAATCAAAGGTTTTGCTACCTTTAGCATCTCGAAAGTCTCTACTGTTATAAAACCAAAGGCACCAGGCCCTAAACCTACAATTGTAATTTTTCCCATATCATCGCCTCATATTCATAAAACCTATTATTTATATTAGAATAATTTACATAGTCATACTATTTACGTAGGAGTCCTAGTTTATACAATCTATCAGCCAAAGCCATACCAATTTTAGGGACTTTTTCAAGTTCCCGTTGTCGTATACCACCCAGTAGTAAAATCATGACACCATACACTATACCACCGACGCTGATAGATAACAAGGTTGCAATGGTATTATGAAAAGTTTTAAGCATAATACCATCATATAATAATAGTACGCTCCCTCCCATTACAATCGTAGCTATAACCGTTTTCATCGTGTCCTTTATATCAATACTAAATCCTACATAACGATACACAAAATACATATTGAGCAACGCTGCTACACCAAAATCAATATTTGTCGCCCAAGCTGCCCCCTGAATGCCAAGCGTCGGCATTGCAGTCAGTTGCCAGCTCGTAACGATTTTTACAATAGCAGCAAATATCATGTTCAGTAAAGGAATCGTCGTATGTCCAAGCCCCTGTAATACCCCTGTACTAACTTGATGTATACCAAGCAATACAATACTAAGTGATAAAATTGCAATTGGCATACCAGCATTCGGTGTACCATAGAGCATCTGAGATATGGGAGTCGCGAGTAGACACATCCCAACAAAACTAGGGATTGTAATTAAATTAGCAATTCTCATAGCCATCGATACACGCTGAAAAATACGCGTGTGATCCCGTAAGGTAAAAGCCTCTGATACCGCAGGTACCAAACTCGCAGCTAGTGAAGCAGTCAGAATGGTTGGTAAATTAATCAAAGCTACTGCCATACCACTCAGATAACCAAACAGTTCTGTAGCCTGCCCTACGGTATAGCCAGCGACTTCTAACCGTGCTGGAACAATAAATAAATCAATGCTCGCTACCACTGGCAGCATAATATTAGCCAGTGATACTGGTAGAGCCAATTTTACAATTCGCGATATAATAGCAAAACTTGATTCCTGATGGACATTCGGTTGTGTTGCCATTTTGCATTTCAAATCAGCGCGTTGACGATAATAATAATAAATTAATACTAATAAACCCACCAATGCTCCTGGCGCTGCACCAAAACTAGCACCAGCCGCTGCATACTCAAGACCTAGCGGAAGTAAGTAATAGGCAAGAAAAATCATAGTTACAACTCTACAAAGTTGTTCAAATATCTGTGAGACAGCCGTTGGTGTCATCATCTGCATTCCCTGAAAATATCCACGATAACTCGATAATACCGTAACAAAAAATATTGCTGGTGCTAACGCTGCAATCGCATAATAAGCCCTAGCATCTCGGACAAAATGTTGATCAATCAACCATCCCGCACCAAAATATAATAAGAAAGTAAATATAAGTCCTGTTACTGCAAGCAATCCTAATGAAATACGAAATACTCGATTTGCACCACGAAAATCCGATAACGCTACTTTTTCAGCAACGATAATCGAAATTGCAATTGGAATACCCGCTGATGAAATACTGAGTGCCAATTGATAAATCGGATAAGCCATCTGATATAGCCCGATACCTTCTCCGCCTAACAATCGCGATAATAAAATGCGATTGACTGAACCAATAATCTTTACAATAACACCAGCAAGCGTTAAGATTAAGGCTCCTTTTAAAAATGTACTTTTACTCACCTGCGTCCTTCCTCTCTACGACATTCGAGTCTTATGCTATATATAGCAAAAACTATTTACTTCCAGTACTTTTTTTTAATTTTTGCCGCATTTAGGTTGCTTCTTTGGAGCAAATTCTATTATAGCAAAATACAATCATTAGTAAAACAAATTCTGTAAAAACCATAACTAGAAAAGTAGCGAACCGCTGTCCGCTACTTAGTAATTAAAAAATACTTCCCTATGGAACCATTTGTTTTGCGAGAAATCCGGCTGCCGTTTCAGCTAACTTGACTTCCATATCCCCCATCTCCAAGCCTGGTTGCTTAGAGCAAATAATGACTACACCGATTGCAGAACCTTCCACGATAATAGGAGCCATTACTTCGGCTGTGAATTTACATGCTTCTTCATTATCATCGCTATCAACAATGCATCCCTTACAACCTTTCCCTTCTGCAAGATTGTTTAGCAAGACGGCCTTTCGATCTTCCATCACCTTTTCAACAACAGTACCTAATGGCTTATTCAAAAATTCTTTCTTAGATGAGCCAGCCACAGCAACGATCGCATCTCGATCGGCGATCAAGATAATATGTCCGATAGCCTCATATAGTGAATCAGCATATTCCTTTGCAAAATCACCAAGTTCACTTACTGGAGAGTATTTTTTTAAGATTACTTCTCCCTCTCGATCAACATATATCTCTAATGGATCACCTTCTCGAATCCTCAATGTGCGCCTTATTTCTTTTGGTATCACAATTCTACCTAAATCATCAATTCTTCTTACAATTCCAGTAGCTTTCACCATTATCCCCCCTTTTCTACATATTTTTACATCGGATTTCAGTGATAGTATATATCCAAACTAACATTTTTATTCACATGTATTTACCATTTTTTTAATATCGCAAATACTATCTTTTCTGATCATCCACAATATCGGAACTAGCAATTAATGTAGAAAATACCTTTACTAACCAAGGAAGCAATGACTGATTGCTGATCTGTACCGTCTTTAATTTAATACCTCCAGGGTAAATGTTCACTCGGTTTGGAAACTTTTCTTTTAATTCCATAATATGGGTCGCGTCTACATTGGGGCGATCAATAAACATGACTTCAATCAGGGTCGGGTGCTGAATTACAGAACGGATACCAATATTGCGTGCTAAATTTTTTATTTTGACGACTTCCAATAAATTTAGCACACAGGCAGGGGGTTCACCAAATCGATCAATGAGTTCATCTAGTAAATCTGTAACATGTTCTTCACTTCGACTGGCAGCAATGCGTTGGTATATTTCAATTTTATGCATAGCATCACTAATATAGTCGCCACTAATATAGGCATCTACATTAAATTCCAATACAGGTTCTGCTGGCAATTCAACAACTTTTCCTGTTTTCAATTTTTGTACGGCTTCATCGAGCAAACGACAATACATTTCAAAGCCCACACTCACAATATTCCCATGTTGCTGTGCACCTAAGATATTACCAGCACCACGGATTTCCAAATCACGCATAGCAATTTTAAAGCCTGCTCCCAGTTCCGCAAATTCTTTAATCGCCTGTAAACGTTTTTCAGCGACTTCTGTCAATACTTTATCCTGCCGGTAAGTAAAGTAGGCAAAGGCCATACGGTGTGAACGTCCCACCCGCCCCCTCATCTGATATAACTGAGACAAACCAAATCGATCGGCATCATATACAATAATCGTATTGGCATTTGGTACATCAAGGCCATTTTCAATAATACTCGTACATAACAGCACATCATCATGTCCTTCGTAAAAGTCAAGCATCGATCGTTCTAGTAACTCTTCTGGCATTTGCCCATGAGCAACTCGAATTTTAGCATCCGGCAACATTTCTGATAACCGTCGATACATCTTATCAATGGTTTGGACTCGATTATAAACAAAATATACTTGCCCGCCCCGTTTTAATTCTCTAGTAATGGCATCGCGAATAATTTCTTCTTGATATTCGACAACATAACTTTGCACGGGAAAACGTTCTTCCGGCGGAGTCTCAATAATACTCATATCGCGAGCACCTACTAATGACATGTGTAATGTCCTAGGAATTGGTGTCGCGCTTAATGTTAATATATCAATATGAGAACACCAACGTTTGAGCTTTTCTTTTTGTTTTACACCAAAACGTTGTTCTTCATCGACTACAAGAAGTCCAATATCCTTAAACGTTACATCGGACTGCAAAATACGATGTGTACCAATTAGCACATCAACATTACCAGCGGCTAAGCGCTCAATTGTAGCTCGTTGTTCCTTAGCACTACGAAAGCGACTAATGACATCCACTACAAGTCCAGAATCCGCAAACCGAGCACTAAATGTCTGGTAATGTTGCTGTGCAAGCACAGTGGTTGGTACTAATACAGCAACCTGTTTGCCATTCATCACTGCTTTAAAAGCTGCTCGAATCGCAACTTCCGTTTTACCAAACCCTACGTCACCACAAAGTAAACGATCCATAGGCCTTAGTTGCTCCATATCTGCTTTGATTTCAGCAATTGCCGCCAGTTGATCTGGCGTTTCTTCATAAGGAAAAGCATCCTCAAATTCTTTTTGCCAAGGCGTATCCGCATTAAAGGCAAATCCTGATGAAACCTGTCTTTGCGCATATATTTCTAGCAATTCTTTCGCCATATCAGCTACTGCTTTTTCCGCTTTACCCTTAGCCTTTACCCATTCACTACCGCCCATTTTACTAAGGCGAGGTGCATCACCATCTGTTCCAATATATTTTTGTAATAATTGTACCTGATCAGTGGGAACATATAATTTATCTTCTCCAGCATAACGAATATGTAAATAATCCTTGTGAACATTACCAACAACAAGAGTTTCTACACCTACATATTTACCAATACCATGATTGACATGTACAACATAATCGCCGATCTTAATATCACGAAAATAGGCAATTTGCTGACCTTTGGCTACTCTTGGGCGAGGCTTTTTCTTTTGGCGACCAATAATATCCTTCTCTGTCAGTATAACCAAATGAGCATGAGGTAATTCAAATCCTACGGATACTGTCCCAACAGTCACCACCGTAGCTCCCGCCGCTAACCTGTCTAAATTCTCGGCAAACGTAGCATGAATGCCCTCTTCAACCAAATTATGTTGCATTGACAATGCCTTTTCACGATTAGACATAAAAATAGCCGTGTGAAATTGATGTTCCTGCCAATTTTTCAGTTCGGTTATCAGTAGATCCATCTGACCATGGAAAGGAGCCACCCCTTTTGCCGTAATACTGATCACTTCCTCAGGTTCACTATAAGGAATTTTCTGAAGCATTAACGATATATACAATACATTATATTGGAAAGCTACCAGTGTTATATCTGACCAGTTACATGCATGTTTCTTTATTTCAGGATTTTCTTTCCGCAATTTAGTAATTTGTTCTCTAATTCGCGCTGTTTCATCAAAAATAACAACAGCATGATCCGGTAAATAAGATAAAAATACCGTGTGCTTTGATTGTTTGCCAACCTCAGTCAGTGGCAATATATCAATCTGCACTACATTGTTCAGAGAGCGCTGTGTAATAACATCAAATTCACGTAGTGAATCCACTTCATCACCAAATAATTCTAAACGGATGGGTATCTTATGATTAATGGGGAAGATATCAAAAATACCACCTCTAATACTAAACTGCCCTATACCATCGACTTGATCAACACGTTCATAACCAAATTCCACCAATGATTCAATCAATTGTTCACGCAATATGGTAGTACCGCTACTGATTGTTATCCGATTATTTTCAAAATCAGCTCTTGCTAACACCTTTTGTATAACGGCTTCAGCGGTCGCCAACACAATTACTTTTTCGCCTCGTACAATACGTCCAAGTACATCCATACGTTGCGCCACTAGTTCTATCCCCTTAGCAGCAGCTGTAAATGTAACAATATCTAAAGCAGGTAATTCAAGTATTGTAGCCTCGGGAACAAATATCTCCAAATCAGAGCGCAGCTGATCCACCGATTCATTATTGCTAGTAACGATGACCGTGGTCTTAGGATCCGAGCGATAAGCAGCTGCGAAAAATACACTTTTCTGTACACCTGTCAATCCATAAATTTGTCTCTGACCAGCATCAAGTCCATATACCGCAATCGCTCTTTTCATACCCTGATCCATCTGCATTACATCAAGTAAATTATTCATAGACACCTCATCTTATAGAAAAGCACGAATACGCTTTTCAAATTATAAACTACGTTAAACACAAAGTCTGCCTCTTCGCAGCCATTGTGTTACATGGTAATCAGTATGATAAAACCACAGCTAAAAGGGGCTTTAGCTGTTGCTAAAGCCCTAGTATATTTATTTTACACTTCAACTCATACATTTTAGTGTAGAAGATTAGTTTTCAGTTGACTTGTATTGTCATTGGCTAAACCTAATCGTTCTATGCACTCATCACATAATGAATATACATACATAGCATTTGCCAACAAGTCAATTTTTATTATATCTTGACGTTCTTCTGCCGTCAAGCAATCAAAGCCAAATTTAACTTCATCTACTTGATCTACCTCGATCATATCAATCGCTTCGCCACAATGCTCACAACTATAATATATTTTCATAAGAATTTATCTCCTCAAAATTAGTATATCCACTCTTTCTGCTAATCATTTAAGCGGATAAACGAATCCATGTGATATTCCAAATCAAATGTGCTGCTATTGCTATCACGATTGCTAAAAAGATACTCTCACTGAGTTTAAACGCAGCAACCGTTACCACTCCAAACAAGGTATGTCCTGAAATACTTAACAATGCAGCAATTCGCCCTCGCTCTTTACTACGTTGTTGATACCAATCGTAGCTTGCCTCCAAAACACCAAATATCATATGAGTGATGATAATGTCCGCTGCTAAATAATAGGAACAGAGTGTTTTACTTACCTCTTCTACCACTGGGCTATAACTAATCACAACCTTTATTCCAACATACTTTAGCAATAACTTATTTAATAAAAAACTAAGTCCAGCCATTAAGCAACCAATTACATACCCCATAGTAACTCCTTTATCTACAATAGCAATGAAAATATTATTGCCGATATGCAGTGCTATTATACTAAGAAAAGACTTGGTTTCGACCAAGTCCGCAGACGAAGGTCGAAGCCTTAGTCGTTCTTACTTGAAATCGAGAATTGTTATACTTTCTGATTCCGCAAGTAAGACTTCAGATGTAAAAAACAGGTCTGAGCACTAGAAACTCAAACCTATTTTAAAGATTAGGGCAATATACTGTATGGATTAATAGGTACGCCATTTTTTCGCACTTCAAAATGCAGATGTGGCCCCGTCGAATTCCCAGTACTCCCCATATAGGCAATCGGTTGCCCACCCTTAATATATTGACCATCTTGTACAATGGCTTCGCTTAAATGTCCATACAATGTTATATATCCCTGCTCATGTTCAATTACTACAGTAGTACCATAGCCACTATACCAACCAGCATGAATCACACGTCCTGACCTAGCAGCTCTTATCTGCGTACCAACATCATTAGCAAGATCAATACCACTATGTAGTCTACCCCAGCGATAACCAAAACCAGAAGTCAGCTCTCCTGTTGTAGGCCAGATAAAGCGTTCACCAATACTACGTGATACAGGTGTTTGCGTTCGCGCTACATGATGCTCACTTAGCTGTGGTTTCTTTGCGCCCGGAATCAATAGTTTTTCGCCAATCGAAAGTTGCTCGTTACTTTTGGCATTCGCGCTCATAATACTTTGTACATCAACACCATAAAGATCGGCAATATGCCATAACGAATCCCCTATACTAGTAGTATGTAATACACCTTTCATTGGTAAAATAATCAACCGATCACCTGTATAAATATCTGTACCAAGAGTATCATTAGCACCCCGCAATGTGTCTACATCGATTTTATACTGTTGAGCAATTGTACTAAGACTTTCACCATCTTGTACTGTATGTATTTGGATTTTGGCACCATCAGATGATATCTTAGAATTTATTTTTTCATTCTGAACAATAGACTCCGTCATCTCCATCTGTTCATTTTGTGCTACGTTAGGCATAGAAACCCAGTATACTGATAATATACTGAAACCTATAGCACTCCCGATCAGTGCCGATAATAATGTAGGACTGTATCGTACTGTAACTAACTTCACTGCATAACCTCCGCCTTATTTATTAAAAAAGGTGTAATGAGAAATAACCTAGGAGTAATATATTTCCTATTATATATATTATACTCTTAGGTTATTTTTTTTATGCAATACTCGTATAAGTAGCAATCAAATACTCCATAGAAAAAAGCCAAGTCGCTTTATCAATAACAACTTGGCTCAAATCCATCCATTTATTGCTTACGATGTGAACGGCGTGGAGGAATAATTTCAATATCTTCTATATTCTCAACATATGCTAAATCTTGTTCTTCTCGCGCTTGTATAATCAATTGACCACCACATTGAGCGCACTCCAGTCCAATTCCATCAGGCAATACTTCAATCCCGATATCGTTACTACCACAGCGGCAACGCACTCCGCCTTTTTCTGCCATGTCATGTATTTTATTTAGAGTTTCTAATATAAGTTGAGGATTTTGAATATCATCATCAAATTCCATATCTAATGATAATTTTTCAAACTCAACTTTATAATTATTAATGGTTTCTGCGATTACCTGTCTTGATCCAATGAAACCTAATTCAAAGTTTTCTTGCACACAATATATCTTATCAATATCAGCATGCCATAGACGCTTATTATCAAGGCAAATAATATGATTTGTTTGGCATAACACACAAGGGATGTCAAGCAAACACTGACGATCACCAGTACTGGTAATCGTGGCTTGTAGTGCGCCACAACTGCATAGAAGTTTTCTGCGTCCCGTATGATTAAAACGTGAAATATTATGCATTTGGATCTTACCACATCGCGGACAATATAATGCTAGTGTCGAAACAGTGTTAATCAGCATATCCACCCCTCCTTTCATTTTATTATGCATTTCGCCAAACAATCAACTAATTCCTGCTACTGACGATTTACCTTAGCAAATCTTTAATTCAAAGTCTTTTACGCGAGAAGAAATCGCCTCTTGAATCATCTTACATAATTCAAGAATATCAAAGGGTTTCGTGATATAAGCATAAGCACCAATTTCTTTCGCATTATTAACTAGTTCCAGTTCACCATATGCTGTCATCATAATCACTTTTTCTGCCTGATTTAGATTTTTTAGTTCAAGCAGAGTTTCGATTCCATCCATACCTGGCATTTTCATATCCATTAGAATCAAAGCTGGATTCATATCTTTAGCCTTTTGAATCCCCTCATACCCATTAGCAGCAGTATGTACACTATATCCCTCTTCGGTGAGAACTTCCATCAACAGTCTTCTAATTCCCGGTTGATCATCCACAATTAATACGATCGGTTTGTTATCAGACATTCTTCGTCTCTACCTCCTTATTTACCTTATGCTATTTATATGTTTATTCGCACAATAGCATAAATCTCCTCCTATTTTGTGGTAAATAATAGTTTTATTTAAAAATTTTAACAATGCGTGCTCGCGCTGCATGCAATTTTGACATTATTTTATAAGCTAGCTCATTATGATATATCTGCAGCGTATAAACCGCCTGCTTATCATCTACAGAAAAACGAATATCATTGAAAGGTGTAGGCAAACCCCATGTACTATAAATGGGTTGCCCATTTTTTAAGACACTAATACGATAAGCACTATCTCTAAAATATAACGGATATTTTACATTTACAACATGACTATGATTAGCATCTACTACAATATCATTACCTAAAAGACGAATGGCATATTCAGAAACACCTTGCTCATCTAATAAACACTTACCATATATTGCAAGAAGCTTTGGCGTATAATAATCCAAATAAGCCTCGACCAGCTGACTGGCAGTAGAAAAGGATAATAATCCTCGATCAGCATAGCGTGTTTTGACATAAGCTAAGTGATCATCGATTACCTGGAATTGTCCACCTTGCGTACTTTGCCAATCCCCTTGCCCCATAACAAACATCGCATGCGTAAAGCCAATTACAGCATGAACACCTGGCTTGACATTACCGCTATCTGTTACAAAAAACGCCATACCTTGGTCCGTTTTCCCATTCATAACCGCTGCACTTTGCGTATCATAACCAATGGACTCGCGAGGCGTTGGACGAAATTCAACAATGCCAAGTTGAGAAAGATCGGTAGCCGGCATATTAATATCATCAGGAGCAGCAAAATAAATTTCACGGCCATACTCACCTGTAGTTATGGCATCTCCTGTATTGCCATCCGCATCACTAGATCCCCATAAACCCACTTTTTTGTATACACTCGTACTCATAGCCTCATCTGCTTTGCCATTACCAAAATCAAATGAACCAACCCGAGCCGTTAATAACTGCCCCTGATCAGAGCGGCTAGACAATTTATCTAATATGCGTTGATAATCATATAACATACCCGCCCGACTAGCATAGTCACTAAAGTCGCCCTCAGCAAGCAATGAATGTGCCCAGCCATGTTTCAAATGATTCGCCCATAATCCGTCAACTGCCTCATTATATGATAATACATTACCAGGTAAATACGGATCATAATCTGAATGTAAATGGATGCCATACTCATGACCTTGCTTCGCCTCTTGGGCAACGGATTGCTCAATCGCAGATATAGCGCTAGGCCACTGGCCAGTCTGTGATCGCTGCGCAGCCCACTGGGCAGCCTTAACAGCAGGCCAAGCTATATAATGTGTCCATTTTGCCCCATGCTTATCAGCAATCCGATTCAACGCTTCTGACTTATGCACCACTTGCCCTACAAACTCTTGTGGATCTAGCCAGCCATTACAATTACCCCAAACCTTCGGATATCCGGCTCCATCAATGGGTTCAAGATCCTCAGTCATAACATAAAAAACTTTACCAGGCTTATTATCAACCACTGCTACTTGTACCTTGTCTAGAGCCTCGACATCATTAATGCTAAACTTCATCGTCCAAGGCTTATTTAAATTCACAGCATCAGGTCGCTGCGCTTTCACTTGCCACTTGCTATGCCGGCGCTCACCAGGCGATAGCTGTTCGATTGTTTGCGCTACCGGGCTATTAATCACTAATCCATACCCATAAGGCTCTATGAGCCTCACGACTACATTTTTCATTATTTGATGACTAACATTTTGTATATCCGCTTCGATTGTCACCAAATCGCCCTGAGTCGCATGATAGGCCAGACTGCTTGGAATAATACGTACCGCCTTACTACGATCCGTCCCCATTGCCAACTTGCTAATTAGCGCATGTTGTCCTTGACTCACTTCTACACTCAACCGATATTTTTTCGTTGCTGCCAGACTTGTTTGCGGCAGACTTGCTAACATATCAGAAAAGTTATATGTTTGTTCCAACCAATTTCCTTGAAAGTTCGTTCTATATCGCAGATCCTGCCATTTATTTTGCAAATCCTTTTGAGGTAACTGTCCTGTATATACAAAACCAGTTTGTCCGATAACCCTTCCCTGTTCATCAAGAGCACTCAATTTAATCATCCCTTGCCCTTGCGTAGATAAAAACTGTAATCGCATTTGGGCAAACGTTGTGTGATCGGCTTCGCCCTCTACAAAATATTCCATATGACCTTGGTTACCTGCTACTAGTTCGAGTATATGTTCTCCTTGTTCTTGCGCCTCGACTACCCGACAAGAATTCCCTTCTCCCTGCTGTAACAGTCGATTGGCAATATCCCACTCCTTGCTATCATCCGTACTAAGAACCGTCAAGCCAGCCTTAGGTACCGGTGCCTGCGTGGCACAACCACTTAGCATCAATGCTAACGACACTATGATAATTCCAAATTTATATATCATGTTCTCCTACCCTTTTCCATATTATGCCCTTATAACCCCATCGGCATATGTGTAATCGCACTACCGATAAAAATAAAGGTAATAACACATACTAGCCCCACAAATAGCATAGGCGTAAGCATCACAAGTACGGATGTAGCGGTTGATAGCTGATGTACTTCTTTGATCGCTATGACATGTAAGTATAATGACCACAATAAAACAGCTAACACAGATATTGTCATCAGTAGCACTTTGCTACTCGCAGGCATTAGCGTTGTGAGTGCCCATAACGGTATAATAAATATCCAGGGAATATAGACAAACCCTAAAGCAGTAAACAATCCCACTGCGCTGCCACGTCCGCCAAAAAATTCAGCAATCAAGTGCCAAATTGCACTTGCCATAACCCATATCATAATGCCACTCACGACCTTAATAGCAATCACTACATTGACCATTTCTGGCATATCAATCATCTTAAGACCAAAATACAAAGCCCATATTGGTAATATGATACTGCTGAAAAAAGCTACTACGGCCTGACCGATCGGTTTTTGTTCACCAAGATTTTTCATTGCGATCAACGGCTGAAACAATATATCATACAGCGTGTCAAATAAGCTCCCCATTTACTTCACCTGCCATTTGTCCGGTGAGATTTCTGCCGGTGCTGCACTATTGAGAGCATTTCTAGCCTGATTAAAAATTACTTTTTCTAATAAAGAACTGGCTTGTTCATTGGCACCAAATAACATATTCCAAGGAGACTGCTTCCCATATTCTTTAATTTCAGGTTTACCACTAATACCCGCTAGCTGGGCCGTTCCATCAATCGCGTCATACATATTACCCAGTTCATCAACTAAGCCTAACTGTTTTGCCTGATTGCCCGTATAAATTCGCCCATCGGCAAGTTTACGCACTTGCTGGGCATCCATTTTCCGTCCTTCCGCTACCACTGCGACAAACTGTTCATAGATATCATCTACCATTACCTGAATAATCGCTCTCTCTTCACTTGTCATAGGCCGCTCAGGAGATAAAATGTCTTTATGAGCCCCGCTTTTAATCTTCTCTTGATAAATCCCAATTTTTTTATATAGTTCTTCCCAATTTGCATACGGTACATATACACCAATACTACCTGTCATGGTCGTAGAATTCGCATAGATCTTATCCGTACAAGCAGCTAGCCAATACCCTCCTGATGCAGCTACATCGCCCATCGATGTCACGACTACCTTACCTTTTGCACGTAATTTCTTAATTTCTACACCAACCTCTTGCGAAGCTGCCGCGCTACCACCCGGACTATTAATCCTCAGAATAACCGCTTTTACCGAATCATCTTCTTGCGCTGCATGGAGTTGTTTGATTACCTGATCAGTACCCCCTTGGTCGACAAACATATTACTTTGTCCTCGTCCACCAATGATGACACCTTCCACATAAATGACAGCAATCTTTTCAGTTTGATTCACTTTTGCTTTACTACCCCCGCGAAACGCTAGCCCGATTAACGATAAAAGGATTACAATTCCAATCACGATTACAACTGATTTTTTATACATATTGTCCCCCTTAATTTTTGATAATATATGGATATCATTATCTTCTTCATGGCAATCGTCAGAAATGGGATATAGGGTTGAGCGGCTTTACGTAGGACGCAAGCGATGCCCTATATCCCATTTCTGGCAGACTTACAATATGCATCTATATCCTTTGATGCATCATATATAATAAGCAAAAAAGCAACTGTCGGAAATAGTCCAACAGTTGCTTCATTTTATTTTCTATTATTCAAAGCAGCTTTTACAAAATCTCTGAATAATGGGTGTGGATGTGTTGGACGTGATTTAAACTCTGGATGAAATTGAGTTGCAACAAACCAAGGATGATTTTTAATCTCTACAATTTCAACCAAACTGCCCTTAGGCAACGTACCACCAATAACAAGACCAGCCTCTGTTAATTGTTCGCGATAGGAATTGTTAAATTCCCAACGATGACGATGACGTTCATAAACAATTTCCTCTTGATAAGCCTGATGTGTTAAAGTTCCTTCAGGCACCTTACATGGATACACACCAAGGCGCATTGTACCGCCCTTTTCTTCAACTTCCACTTGTTCAGACATTAGATCAATAACAGGATGAGGGGTATCGGCCTGGAATTCAGTACTATGAGCTCCTGTTAAGTTACATACGTTACGAGCAAACTCAATTACCGAACACTGCATACCTAAACATAGACCAAAGAACGGTACTTTATTCTCACGTGCATATTGAATGGCTTTAATCTTACCTTCTACACCGCGATCACCAAAACCGCCAGGTACCAAAATACCATCTACATCACCGAAACAAGTAACAAGATCCACATCATCTGCTTCAATCTCTTCGGCATTCACCCATTTTATATTAATAGCAGTATCACTCACAATACCAGCATGACGTAATGCTTCAGACACACTTAGATAAGCATCCGGTAGTTCTACATATTTACCAACAATCGCAATCGCTACGCTTTGCGATGGATGAACAATTTTTCCTACCATTTTGGTCCAGTCGGCCATCTCCGCTTCCGCAGCGTTGATGTTCAGTTTTTCTAATACAATGCGATCCAGATTTTGTTCTTGCAGCATTAAAGGAACTTCATAAATACTATCCACTGTTTTATTTTGAATCACAGCATTCGAATCAATATCACAAAACAGTGCCAATTTATCTCGCATATCAGGAGAAATATCATGTTCTGTACGGCAAACAATAATATCAGGAGTAATACCAATGCTCCGAAGTTCTTTTACACTATGTTGGGTCGGTTTTGTCTTTAACTCACCGGCAGCAGAAATATAAGGCAATAATGTAACATGAAGATAAAGCACACCATTACGGCCCACTTCTTTTTTCACCTGACGAATAGCTTCTAAAAATGGCAGACTTTCAATATCGCCTACTGTACCGCCAATTTCTGTAATGACAACATCCGCATTATCTTCTTTTCCTACGCGATAAATTCGTTCTTTAATTTCGTTGGTAATATGAGGAATGACTTGCACTGTACTTCCTAAATAATCACCTTTACGTTCTTTATTAATAACAGACAAATAGATTTTACCTGCTGTTACATTGGAACTTTTGCTCAGATTGATATCAATAAATCGTTCATAATGTCCTAGATCCAAATCAGTCTCAGCACCATCTTCGGTAACAAATACCTCTCCATGCTGATAAGGGCTCATGGTACCAGGATCAATATTTATATACGGATCAAATTTTTGGATCGTCACTTTAAGTCCGCGATTTTTTAACAAACGTCCTAAAGAAGCCGCTGTTATCCCTTTACCAAGTGAAGATACAACCCCCCCGGTAACGAAAATATATTTTGCCATATTATTAGTTCCTCCTATAAATGCCTTGTACAATATCATAATATATCGTTCAAGTACGCCAATTATTTTATACTTTACTCTCTAGCAGTGTCAAGTAATTATTCCCGTTCTCCTAGTTCTGCACTTGCCTCAACATACTCTTGTTGAATTTCTTCAAATAATTTTTGCCGCCTTACAGTAGAAGAAGTTTTTACACTTTCCTCTTTTTCGCTTGCTGAGCGTCCGCTCAGTTGTTGTGGTGACCATTCTAAAAGCCCCCACATTCCTTTTCCCATATGTACAAACCGACTATCCATATTGATTTGTGTATGTACTTCTGCAATCGCATGAGGCAATGAGTGAATTTTTCGTCCCTTTAATTCTAAAACCTCTGTAATTAACTCTCTAAAATACATTGCTTTACCAATTTTTTGTAATAATTTAAAAGCTAGCTCCACTTCTGAAACTTGATTCATTATGTCTGCCATATCAATACAATCCCTCCACACTTGATTTTTATTAACGCCAGCTTACATGATTCCACCTAGTAATATTTACTATATATATTGAGATTCATTTTTCATTGAATCTCAAACTGATCTCTTACATTGTTTCGGGTGCACTAATTCCTAAAATACCAAGAGCATGTCGAATCGTTGTCTGTACGGCCTTCACTAAAGCCATTCGTGATAATTGGAGCTCCTGATCAACACCATTAATACGACATTGATTATAAAAAGTATGAAAAAGTCCTGCTAAGTCATGGACATAGCGAGTCATACGATGTGGCGCTCTTTCTCTAGCCGCATCGGCTATTTCTTCTTCATATTGACCTAATTTTTTAATCAAATCGATTTCATATTCACTCGTCAATAACTCTAATTTCACATGCTCCATATCATCAAGCGTAATACCTTGCTCAGCAAGCTGACGGAAAATGCTTGCAATCCGGGCATGGGCATATTGTATATAATAGACCGGGTTCTCACTAGACCGCGATTTTGCTAAATCTAGATCAAAGTCCAATTGACTATCAAGAGAACGCATAATAAAGAAAAATCTTGCCGCATCTGTGCCAACTTCTTCAATGAGTTCACTTAATGTCACACTTTGCCCTGTTCGTTTCGACATTTTTACCAATTGTCCATTTCTATATAAACTAACCATCTGTACAATTAAAACTTCCAGTTGCTCAGCACTATACCCCAAAGAGGCAATCGCCGCTTTCACTCTGCAAATATAACCATGATGATCAGCACCCCAAATATTAATCAGCTGATCAAAACCACGTTCCAATTTATTGCGATGGTACGCAATATCTGCCGCTAAATAAGTCGGTATACCATTATCCCGAATCACTACCCGGTCTTTATCATCACCATATGCCGTCGATTTAAGCCATAGAGCCCCATCTTTTTCATAGATGTAGCCTTTATCTTGTAGTACCTGACAAGTCTCATTCAGCGCGTTACTCTGATGCAAGGTACACTCACTAAACCATACATCAAACTGTACATTAAAAGCAGCTAAATCTGATTTTAATGCCGCTAATTTTTCATTCAGAGCTCTTTCTTTAAATACTGCTAAGCGTTCTTCAGCAGGAACACTTAGATATGTATTACCCTCTTGCTCAATAATCCCCTGAGCAGTCGTCACAATATCTTGCCCATGGTATCCATTCTCAGGGAATTCGACTTTTTCACCTAACAGTTCCAGATAACGTGCATTCACAGACGCTGCTAAATTGTCAATTTGATTACCAGCATCATTAATATAAAATTCGCTAGCTACCTGATACCCTGCTGCATGTAATAAATTCACCAGCGCACTACCAACAGCAGCGCCACGACCATGACCAACATGCAATGGTCCGGTAGGATTCGCACTTACAAATTCTACCTGCACACGTTGTCCAGCCCCAGCAAGACTATTTCCATAGTTTTCACCTTTTGCCAATATATCAGCAAGCATGGTATAGAGCCAATCTGATTTTAAATAAAAATTAATAAATCCTGGCCCAGCAAGCACCGTTTTTTCCAGCCAAGTTTCTTGTAATCGCTCGACAATCGCCTCTGCAATAACCCTAGGATTAGTTTTAGCGGCTCTAGCGGTTTGCATCGCAAAATTCGTAGCAAAATCGCCAAACTCTTTCTTTGGCGGCACTTCAAGCACAATTTGTGGCAATTCATCCGCATGAAACACACCATCAGTAATGGCCTCTTTCGCTGCTTGCTGAATTGCTTTTTGTAGTAAGTCTTTAATATCCACTTTAACTTTCCTCCCGTACACTGATAGACAAGGTATTGGCACTTTGCCAATGTCCATTTATTTCTAGCTCGTAACAAATATCGATGTTGCCAGCTGGATTACCTAACGACAAATTGATGCTCGTGGTTAGTATACTCATATTCATACTGTTATACGATGTCACATATGCACTATGATTTTTTTCGCCTAAACGAAACTCCTGTTTATATTTGATGCTACCGGTTCTAACCAGTACTACATGCTGCTGATATATCTTCAGCATAGTAGTCGTACCTTCAAGCCCAGATACTTCACTATCCTTATACACCAAATACTGTATACCATTTCTCTCATAATAATGCCCTACAGTGATGAGCTCAATGCGAGACTCTTCGCCCGTAGCATCACATTGTGTACCAACGATTGAAAGTACAACGTCAAGCATAGTATCTCCCTTATCAACCTGAAATATATTATAGCCTACTCCGCACTGATTGTAACGCAAAATTTACAATAAAACACCCCCTCACGGGAGGGGGAATATAATTGAATTTTAATCAGTCTTATAAATTGCATTATATGTCTATTATAAATAGTATGTCAAGTTTTTTGAGAGGTATTCTTAACGTATTTCTTCTATCTATTATCTTTACATTGTACCAATGAGAAGTTTACAGAATAACCGTAGCGCCGCCACTCTTATAAAAGAGATAGCGGCGCCTGTATGGATAAGACGTCTTGATATGACTGCCTCTCCACTGTTAGTATATGCAGATTGCTAGAAAAAATACGCATCTTTATATCTTTTTCTTATTCCCATAATTTTTTTATTTCTACACCTATATAATAATGTTTAATAATAGCTTCTGCATTCCATCCTTCTTGTGCAAATGTATAAGCGCCCCATTGACATAGCCCTACTCCATTTCCCCACCCTAATCCTTTAAAAACAAAATTTTGTCCATCATAATTCATTTCGGTAATGAGCGTAGATTTTAATCGATCGTAGCCTACTCGTTTTCGAAAATCAGCGCCATATATTTTTTTATCTCCTGCACCAATATAAAGAATGCGGCCGGAAGGACCTTTCTCCAAAATACTAATATCCGCTGGATTGCCATGATAACCTACAGCAGCCGCTACTTCAGTGCCGGGTATCTTGACGCTCCAAGACTGGAGGTTAGCTGGCGCATACTGAAAACAAGTGTCTGTTACTGGCTGAAAATAAGGCGTCGGCGTAGAAATTTCTTTTGGGAAAGCCTCTTCCTTCGTAGCAGCAATTTGACCATTGCAGGAACTATAGATGGCATTCACCAGCCCACCACCATATAACAGCACTTGCCCTCTAGTACGCCGTACTGCCTCTTTTACATTTTCATTGACTAGTTGCGGTGCATAAGCCTGTAATTCTTCTTTGGCAGTGCTAACATCGGCATTACGCAAACGTCTAATCGTACCTGCTTCAATCGCATGGATCGTCAATGTCCTTGACGCAATCGCTTGCGCCGCTAAGGCCTCTATGGGCCAGTTTGGATCCATTTCTTTTGCAATAACACCTTCTAAATATGTTTCTAGCGTTATACTTTCCACAAAATCTTTATTTGATATCCACACCCTGACGACGGGTTCAGTTTTATATTTATTACTATCTAACGGCGGCACTCCTGGTATCGGTTCACTTGGAACTGGCATTTCCTTTGATTTTTCACCACTTGGCGCTGGTATAGGTTTTTGAGCAGGAGGCTGTATAAGAAAATAGGAACCTACAAGAACAAGCATCAATACAACTATTGGAATACTATATTTGTGACTCATTTACTCCACCTCAGGATTAGTATGGAGCAAATTCTACTATACTATACACCAATCTCAACACGAAAAGATTGGCTCTATAACGTATTAAATATCTGATAATCAATCGTCTCCCCGCCCATGTTAGACAGACAACTTTTCCTCAGTGCGGTATATACGAAAATTTATAATTTTTTTTGACATAACGAATAACAAATGATTCTAAGGGCAAAATAGCAATGTCAGTTCAATCTCCATATTTACCCATCTGTATGGTAGTTTGTATTCTATATTTTCAACACGATTGACCATATACTCAGCCACACTCTGCTTATCACTGATTGTTATAGTCTTAACCTAGAAATGACAAGTTAACATTCTGGGTCAAGAAATAGATAGGGGACCCGCTTCCTTGTCTTTGACTTGAAAGCGGGCCCCCCTATCTATACTCTGATGCAAATTCATATGAATTCGTCTAATTTATTTAACGATTACTGAAACACCATCTGGAACAACCGTGATACGAGCATCTTTACCAGCAATTTCTTCGGCCATTTTCAATGCTTCTGGGAATGTCTTGGTTACTTTCATCTTCATGTTTTTAATCATTTCATGATCACACTGATCCGTTACCATGATTACAGTATAGTCAATTAATATGCGAGCCAGGATTTGGGCTTCCCATTGATCAGGCAACGTATTCTCAGGCTCAATTGCCATAATCTTATCCATGACTGCCTGTGCGCTTTGGGCTTTAGCGAACCACTGGTAGAATTCTTCTCCACCATGCCCATCGTTACAAGCCGCACACATAATAATGACTCCGCCCTTGCGGCAAGTAGCCTCAGCAGCGCTCATCCCTTTTACTGCTTGGTAAATATTCTGGTCAAGAGGATAGCCACCATTAGAGGTAATCGCAATAGCCGCAGGTTTTGCCTCAACATTTGCGAGTTCTCCAGCAAATGCTGTACCTTCAGCATGAGCTTTTTCAAGATCACCAGCAAATGCTTTAATAATCTTCTTGTCTGCATCGATAACAACATTTACAATAAATTGTAGCTTCGCCGTTTTCGCTGCATGAAGCATATCAATATGAAGAGGATTCCCTTCAAGGTTGCCTGTTCTTGCTTTATCACTAGCAATAAAGCGAGAATTATGATTGGCCAATACCGTTACTTTACTTACAACACCTGGCAGGACGCTTTTGCGGCCACCAGAGAAACCTGCAAAGAAATGTGGCTCAATAAAGCCTTCCGAAATCAACAAATCGGCTTCTACTGCCAGTTTATTGATAATGATATCGCCACCTGAAGGAAGTTTACCGATATTAACCATAGTTTCAGGAGCAAAAGCATTATGTACGACTATTTTTTCCTCAGCAACAACCTTTTCACCAAATTTACCTATCAATTCTTCCTTCGTTGTCGGACGGTGAAAACCTGTAGCAATAAGAAACGTAATATCTGCATTCGGATTGCCACTGCGAATTTCTTCCAACATGATAGGTGCCATAATTTTACTCGGTACTGGGCGAGTATGGTCACTAGCAATAATGACAATTTTATTCTTCCCTTTAACGAGATCACGAAGACGAGGGGAGCCAATCGGATTTTCTAGTGCCATTTTTACTAATTCTTGTTCGCCAGCCTCAGGTTTATAATGATGTGCCTTTGATTCAAGCACACCCTCTAATCTTGCGTCCGGAATTTGAGCATCGATAAAACCTTTACTATAAGGAATCTTAATTACAGCCATTTTTTCTCCTCCCAAACTTTAAAATGTTAATATATTCGCAATTATAGCATTTTTACAACAAATATTCAAATTGAATCGTACTTTATTGGTACTTTTTTATAAACGCAAAAAATCAGTGACAACATACTCACAGTCATAGTACGAACCAGTCCCCACAAAAACTAAAAAGACTTGGCATCTGCCAAGCCTCTCATACTATTATTTTACTGTCACCAGATATTTTTCTATCATTTTAATAGGGTGATATGATTCTTTAGCCTTTCTTAACCCTTCAATACCCATATCTTCTTCTCGATTAATATACTCGATATCACTCCAGTTATGAGCACAAAACTCTTGATTAATCACCCCATAAACTCCTTTAAACCGGGTATGACCCTTCTCTACATGGATAACCGCTGTATCGTTATTACTTCGTTCGCCATAGGTAAATGCCGCCATTTGACCATCAATAAAAATAGCCCCTCCTCGGAAATTAAGGGTGGTAAAATGATTCATTGCGTGCACAATCGCATTCCGTTCGCAGTCAATACTATCACCTTTTATGCAACCGCGTTCCTCACACCATTCCACCATGAAAGCAATACAGGCATCGGTCATGTCTGCGGTTAGCGGTACATACTGATAATCAGGATAGGCTTTTCTAAAAGCATTCACATGATTTTTCTTATTATGAAATTTACGGCCCTTTAGCTCAATCAGATCCTTAGCCAGATACACATAATCAAAATTTTCTCTATCGGACTTACATTGAAAATAACCCGGTTTTATCTTTTCTAACCACTCCGTCATATATTTTTCTACACCCTGAAACATAAATGGAAAGTTAGACTGTTTTGCATGGTCCATTAATTGTTCCACCACATCAAGTAAACCTTCCTCAGGGCCAAAGGGAGGTAAAAAAAAGGTTTGCCCCTCCCAGCAGGCTTTCACACATAAAAAATCGCCGGTAACTGTCCACTTTATATCGTAAGCTTTACGCCACATAAATAAATTAGTGAAATTATAGTGAGAATTTTCATACCGCCGTTCACTAAAAAACCGATCAAATACCGGTTTGTCTTCGATAGTAAGATACTGAAAATTAATGATAAGACCCCCTCAAACGCAAATTCATTCTCATTATACATGATTATGTGAGAAAATATAATACCAATATGCAAAATGATGCAATATCTTGACAGGAATCATTCTGCTATAAGCCGAACTAAGAACTATAGATAGAGATAGCAACGCAATATAAAGAAGCTCTAAAAGCCGTTCATAAATAAAGCACAATCATGCAGATTGCTGTACCCTACAGCCTCTACAAAAAAATAAATTTCAGGAGATAATTTTATGCTACAAGCTGCCTTAAAAATACTGAAACAACATTATGGTTATACTACTTTTCGTCCAGGACAAGAGCAGATCATCACGAGTCTGCTACAATCCAAAGATACTCTAGCGATCATGCCTACAGGTGCTGGCAAATCACTATGCTTTCAAATTCCCGCCCTCTTATTGCCTGGTATTACCCTAGTGGTATCACCTCTAATTTCATTAATGAAAGATCAAGTAGACGCTCTCGGTAGCTTAGGGATTTCTGCTACATTCATTAATAGTTCCCTTACCATGTCACAAGTAAATGAACGTATCTATAAAGCTCGCTGCGGCGAATACAAGATCATCTACATTGCCCCAGAGCGCCTAGAATCAGAGGCATTTTTATCCGCCCTTGGAGCTCTAACGATATCATTTTTAGCCATCGATGAAGCCCACTGCGTTTCACAATGGGGACATGATTTTCGCCCTAGCTATCGAGCTATAGGTTTATTTATTCGTTCCCTACCCAGCCGTCCGATCGTCGGTGCGTTTACTGCCACAGCCACTACCGATGTAACAAAAGATATTGTAGCACTCTTAACATTAGAAAAGCCTAATATCTATATTACCGGTTTTGACCGACAAAATTTATTATTCACTGTAATACGCGGCGAAAATAAGCAAGACTTTACGCTAAAATATATCGATGCTAATAAAACTCACTCTGGCATTATCTACGCTGCTACCCGCAAAGAAGTCGACAACCTTTATACTTTATTACACAAAAAGGGTTATTCCGTAGGCAAATATCATGCGGGACTTACGGATACGGAACGTCAACGTAACCAAGAAGGCTTTATCTATGACGATATTAGCATCATCGTCGCTACCAATGCCTTTGGTATGGGCATTGACAAGTCCAATGTCCGCTATGTTATACATTATAATATGCCCCGAAGTATGGAAGCTTATTATCAAGAAGCTGGTCGTGCGGGTCGTGATGGTGAAAAAAGTGAGTGTATTTTATTATTTGGTGCACAAGACCCACTACTACAACGCTATCTAATTGAGCAAAGCACTGGTGATAGTAGCCGAAAAGCCCATGAGCTAAACAAACTGCAATCTATGGTAGATTATTGCCATACCCCAGAATGTCTACGAAAATTTATTTTAAATTATTTTGGGGAAACAAACGTACAAGCGGAATGTGCAAATTGCAGTAACTGTAATGATGATAACGAACTGACAGATATCACCCTCGACGCCCAAAAAATATTTTCTTGCATTATACGAATGAAAGAACGTTTTGGTACTACACTAGTTGCCAGCGTACTCAAAGGATCAAAGGATAAAAAAGTATTGCAACTGGGATTTAATACATTATCCACATATGGTTTATTAAAGTCCTATACGATACAAGAGATCCGTGATTCTATTAACCGATTAATTGCTACCGACTATCTCATGCTCACTGACAGCGAGTATCCAGTCGTCAAACTAGCAAGCAAAGCAGCCGCTGTATTAAAAGGCCAAACTAAGGTACTACAAAAAGTGCCACGTCGTCCACAAAAACTCGTAGCCGACAACTCTTTGTTTGAAATTTTGCGTACACTACGCAAACAAATTGCCGATCGAGAAAAAATACCGCCTTATCTGGTCTTCGCTGACAGCACTCTAAAAGAAATGAGTGAACATTGCCCTACTGATCATAATGGCTTGTTATCCATTAAAGGTGTTGGGGAAGTGAAACTTGCTAGATATGGCCAAGAGTTTTTACAACTACTACAAGAATATGCGGAAAAAAGTGGTCTTAGTTCACCTAGTTCCTCTGCCAAACAAAAACAATCAACGGGTGACAAACAAGAAACTCCCAGCCATATCATTACCCTGCAACTGTATCAACAAGGCCGCTCACTAGAAGAAATCAGCCAAGAGCGTAAACTGAAAATTGTTACCATACAAGACCATTTAGTACGTTGCAGTACAGAAGGCCATGCCGTCAACTGGAACCCTCTCATACCGCCCGAGTATGAACAACTTATTTTACGCACAGTCAAAGAACTTGGTGCAAGCAAACTAAGAGTACTCAAAGATGCCCTACCTGATGAAGTAGAATATACCGCCATCAAAGC
>CAXYVG010000011.1:0-57566 GCA_964292325.1 uncultured bacterium
AGCCTATCATAAGGCTTCAGAGGCATTTTTTCATATTGCAAGTGTCAAACTCCCGAGGATATACGACAGATGTGTTACATAAAATTGTAGTACGGGTAATTTAACAAAAGAAAAAATAACTTGCAAGGTCTACATAAGATGTGATATTATATTAATGTGCTTGATGACTTATCAAGTATTTTTGAGGAAGTAACGAAATAATGTTTGACTTATTGGGGGTATAGCTCAGCTGGGAGAGCGCTTGCATGGCATGCAAGAGGCCAACGGTTCGATCCCGTTTATCTCCACCAGTAAATTCAAGGCTTCGCGGATTTTCCGTTGAGGTCTTTTTTGTTGTTTTACAACAACCATACAACAACGGGGGAGAAACGTTTTATTGCGTTTTGGAATCTTCCTCATTTTCCTCAGTGTTTATCGTCGGAAAGGAATTATTTAGCCAGTCCGCAATTTTTTCTTGGCCGCCATATCGTTTAGCTGCTATTTATTAAATAGACGTTTTTCAATAAAATGGTATCTACTTGAAAAATTAGCCGTGTTACTAGAAACGAGAGGTCATCTACTAGAAACGGTGTACGAAAAATTCCCATTCCAAGATGCTTGATTTTACTGGGGTTGTAGAAAATTTTCATAAAAGAAATTGTTTTTACTTGAAAAATTAGTGATGCTACTAGAAACGAGAGGCATTTACTAGAAACGATAAAGAGTCATGAAACATCACTGTGAGGTGACAGGGGGACGCGACCTAATTGTCACTTTTTAAGTGTCAAAAAAGTCCCGTCCCGTGCGCCCTACCTCTTATATAAATAAAAAATACTTGAGATATCTCAATATTTGAGTGCTACGAGTGTTCGCTATATGGCATAGCGTAAAGGGAGGATATTATCTATATGCTTTCACTTTTTTTCGAATATCCAATTGTTACAGGGATAGCGATAGTATTGGCAGTGATATTTGCGTCCGTTGTAGAAAATATTAACTAGCGAAAATAAAGAGTTGGAATACCTCCTCAAGTTATGGAGATATTCCAGCTCTTTTTTATTACAAGGGAATTTTATTTCATGCATTTCCTATATAGAGATCCTTTGTCATCTGTGGTAGGTGCATGATGACAAGCTTTAGATAGTCTCTATGATTTTCATTCATGAAGCCTATGGATAGTATGTATTTTACATATCCTATTTTGTAAAGTAGAATACACATAAGGATAGTCGTTATATGGTGCTATTATTTTAGGAAAAATTAAATAATAGGTTGGTGTTTTTTTGGATATCATTCATTTAGTGTATTTTATTGAAGTAGCGCGACAAGAAAGTTTCACAAAAGCTTCTGAAGTGTTATATGTCTCACAATCGACAATTAGCAAGCTTATTAAAAATTTAGAAATTGAACTGGGAGTATCTTTATTCCACCGCGCTCCTAAAAAAATCATTCTTACTGATGCTGGTTTGTTGCTCTTTGATAAAGCAACCATTATATTGGATACTCTAAACAGCATTAATACAGAATTATATAATTTAGCTGGTACGCCGCGCGGTCATTTAAAGATAGGAATTCCTCCCATGGTCCAAACCCTATTTTCGAAGGCTATTGTCGAATTCAACGCTCTATATCCTCAAATTACAATTTCTTTAGCAGAAGATGGTGGCAGAAAAGTTGAGCAACAGATACATGATGGCACTCTGGATGTCGGCATTGTTATCTTGCCAACAAAAGATACTGTAGATTTAGAAACCGCTGCTTTTTTAAAAGACCCTTTGATGCTTATCGTTCACGCAAATCATCCTTTAGCCACTAAATCTATTGTTGATATGAGTGAACTATGCAATGAGTCTTTTGTTTTATATCGAGATGATTTTGCGCTACGTGATCATATTTTAGATAAGTGTACTGAAATCGGATTTAAACCTAAAGTGGTATGTGAAACAGCTCAATGGGATTTCATCGTTGATATTGTTGCTTCAAAATTAGCGATTGCTTTTTTACCGCAAACCTTGTGCGCCAAGTTAAATCTGGAGTTAGTCCGCTAGTTGCCAAAATTGCTGCAGGTCTCATTCGCAAAGAACTTCAAGAGGCTGAAAGTAAGACGATGTTATCACACCAGGCTCAACAGGTGAATGATGCAATTGCTACAATTGCTTCTACGATAGAGGAATTAAATGCCTCGCAGGAAGACCTAACAGCTACGATGCAAGAAGTGGCTCATCTATCTGGTCAAGCATCAGCTAATGTCAATAATACAGGAAATATCATATCTGTTATCCAACAGATCGCGACTCAAACCAACTTATTAGGTCTTAACGCTGCAATCGAAGCTGCAAGAGCTGGTGAGTATGGTCGAGGGTTTGCTGTAGTCGCTGAAGAAGTTCGCAAACTTTCAGGCGAGAGTAATCAGTCTGCTAAAGACATTAATACTACACTTCAAGATTTAAAGTCATCGATGGAAAAAGTGATTGGTCATACCCAGCAGACAGCAAGTATTACCAATGAGCAGGCCAAAGCAACTCAGTCTATTACTAACATGGTCATGAGTTTAAAAGATGTTGGTGAAAAGTTACTACTAATGGCAACAGTTGAAAGGTAACAAGTCCGCGCCTCACCTCTACTATTCATAAGTCTTGAGGGGAATGAGGGCGCAAAGATAATCGAAGTTCTGTACTGTTTGACCTGATACGTAGAACTGCATCATTTCTAATAAGTAAAGGACTCGTGCCAATTTTTTTGTGGAAATTTGGCAGGAGTTCTTATGTTTTGTGGTAAATATATATGAAGGTAGATAGAGATAATAGTAAAATCTAGGGGGGATATTATGAATTATGAAGAAGTAATGAAAAATGCCCGTTCCTGTATTGGTAGTTACTGCAAAGCGTGCAATGTTTGCAATGGTATTGCCTGTAAAAATAGCATTCCAGGACCCGGGGCAAAAGGTGTCGGAGACACTGCTATCCGCAACTATCAAAAATGGCAGGAGATTCGTGTCAATATGGATACGTTATGCGCGCAAAGGCCAGTGGATACAACATTGCAGTTGTTTGGTCAAACGTTTAAATATCCATTCTTTGCAGGGCCTGTTGGTGCAGTTAATATGCACTACAGTGATAAATTCAGCGATATTACTTATAATGATATTCTAGTTTCTGCCTGCATGGAGAACGGAATAGCGGCGTTTACTGGTGATGGTATAAATCCGCAAGTCATGGAGAGTGCAACAAAGGCAATATCTAATGCGCATGGTTGTGGTATTCCTACTATTAAGCCATGGAATATTGAGACGATCAACGCTAAAATGGATATGGTGCATAAAGCAGGTGCTTTTGCTGTTGCTATGGATATAGATGCTGCCGGATTGCCTTTCTTAAAAAACATGACACCACCTGCTGGAGGAAAATCAGTTGATGAGCTTAGGCGCATTTCTGAAATCGCAGGTATACCATTTATTGTTAAAGGAATTATGAACATAAAGAGTGCACTGAAGGCAAAAGAAGCAGGAGCAAAAGCAATTGTTGTTTCTAATCATGGTGGCAGGGTGCTAGATCAGTGCCCGTCAACTGCAGAAGTACTCTCCGAAATTGCAGAGGCTGTCGGAAGCGAGGTAAATATTCTTGTTGATGGTGGTATCCGCTCTGGTACAGATATTTTCAAGGCTCTAGCGCTTGGTGCAAAAGGTGTTCTAATCTGTCGTCCGTTTGTAACAGCTGTTTATGGCGGTGCAAATGAGGGAGTCAAAATTTATATTGAAAAGTTGGCTGAGGAATTAAAGGATACGATGGCTATGTGTGGTGCTTTTAGTCTGAGTGAGATAACAAAGGATATGGTGCGCAGATAATCAAAAGTTAAATAAATGTCTTGAAAAGAGGTAGTAGCAGGCAGAAAGATTGGCTGCTACTACCTCTTTAACGTAATCAGAGCATATAACACTTTCTTGCTACCTGGGATAAATATTCATCTGGGTAGCGTAATAGCTTTCGAGGGATGGTATCATATAGTTTGGTTTATGAAGAATCAGTGATATAATAAATCCTGTCTTGTTAGTTTCTTTTACATCGTTTCATAAAAAAAGAAAGATATAAAAAATAAGAAAACACGAAATGGAAAAGGGGGAAAAAATATGTTTTTCTCTAGAATTTTAGTGGCATTTGATGGTTCGGATTTAGCTAGAAAGGCACTTGATAAAGCCATGGAGATCGGAAAAATTGATTCGAGGATAAGAATTGATGTTATTTATGTTATCAAAATGCATACTGCGCCATGTGCAGGGCTTGATGGTTTTGAGGCACTAGAGGAGGCTATTTATCAGCAAGGTGAAGAGATGATCGCAGAGGTACAACAGATGTTATCGGAAATTCCCAATTACTCGAAAACCTATCTATTAAAAGGATTATCACCTGCTTATATTATTTTGAATCATGCTAAAGAATATAACAGTGATCTTATCATCATGGGCAATAGAGGGTTAAGTGGGTTAAAAGAGTTTCTGGGAAGTGTTAGTCATACCGTTGTACAAGAAGCACCTATTCCTGTTCTTATTATTAAATAAGCTACAATGGGAACGAAACATTCGCTAACAATATTCCAACTTTTTAATAGAAAATCAGAAAGCTAAACGAGAAAAATTTTAATTTATATGGTACATTATATATACTACAAAGTAATTGAAGTTGCCAAAAGCAAGATTGGCTGTTCACAACTTCAATTCAAAGGGGGTTTCATATTGAAAGATAGTTATGAAAAAAATGTAATTCCTAAGGCGATTATCGATCGTTTGCCATTATATTTTCGTACTTTAAGGCAGATTATGGATGAAGGAGTGGAAGTGATTTCATCTGAAGAATTGGGGCAACGTCTAGAAATTACACCGGAACAGATTCGCAAAGATTTAGCGTTATTTGGACAATTTGGTAAAAAAGGTGTGGGCTATTTTATAGTGGAACTGATTTCGAATATCGGGAGAATCCTAGGGCTTGATCATAAATGGCATATTGCTGTAATTGGTTTAGGACATTTGGGGTGGGCATTAGCTCAGTACCGTAAATTTGATTCATTAGGTTTTGAATTAGTCGGTTTGTTTGATGTTGATCCCAATAAAATTGGACAATGTATAAACGGTATACCCGTTTTGAATTTAGAATGTTTACCAGAAGTAATGCAAAAACACACCATTCATATAGGGATTGTTGCTGTGCCAGAACAGTTTGCTCAGGAGGTTGCGGATCGCTTGGTTGCTATAGGGATACGTGGTATATGGAATTTTGCCCCACGGAAAATCCAGGTGCCAGATACCGTGCGTATTGTGAATCAAGATTTATCAGTAGGATTAAATAGCTTATCTTACCATTTAGCTAGACAAGCAGAAAGTCAATAAGGACATCTTAGTCGTTTTTACTTGGAATCAGAAAGTGATATCCTTTCTGATTCCATAAAAAAAGTTCTTATCCATAAAAAGATAAGAACGAAATACATCATAGATTTCACTTGTGGTTTTTCTTATACTGCTATTTTAATAAATGCCACAATAACAGCGTTCGCTAAAACGAAATTCATCAATCGGTTGGATTTTAGTTTCAGCTATGGCATTTGTAACTACTGAATTAGACATTGTGGTTTTCAGAGTACGCACCATGACTTTCGCTAGTGAATTTTGTTCTATGGAATCAGCACCAAGAAATTTTTTGACGAGGATATTTTTTTTCAAATCGACACGCCTCCTAAATTACTTCGCTAAAATTATTGTTTATATACTGGAACCATAGTGATTCCTTCTACTCTTAGAGTACACTATTACATGGGAAAGGTAAAATTGATATTAATCATTGCGATCATTCCTTTTTGCTATCGCAAACTAAAAATGGATAGCTAAAAGTTTATATAGGAATATATTACAGTTGTTTAATATATAGGGAAAAACAGGGAAATATACCGATTCGGATCGGATATTAATAAAATAAATGAAATTAAAAAAAACCTAGCAATTTTGCTAGGTTTGATGGTTTATTAAGATGTAATGTAGATATTTTTTAGATGGATCGAGAATACTAAGAAAAAAAATGGTGAAAAGTGGATAAAAGACAACTTGCAATCAATAAGAGTATCATACTGAGAGCTCCCATAGTTAGGGCTACTTTACCACTTTGCGCTATACTATCATCTTGCGAGGTAGGTGTAGTACTATTTAGACCTATTTGTCTAGTTTCACTCATCGTAATCCCTCCTTTCGTTGTTATATTTATATCTATGTCGATACACTGAAAAACTTGAAAAAAATATTTTCTTGTGGCGTAAAATAAGTAGGTCTTATTCTTTAATTTTGATCAGAAAGTACCAATTCAAACAAAAGATGAGGTAAGGCATTTAGCAGCTATCTTTAATCATTTGCCCTTTACTTTGGGATTTATTGAAAATATAGTACATAAAAAGATATAGTTATTAACAATTTATTGGGATTTATCCACAAAATGTTAATAACTATAGTGGCAGTTTTACTTTTGATTGAGTAAGACTACTTTATTATGAAATTGTAACATTACGAGGAGATTTACAATGAATGCAAAAATTTTGAAATTAGCTAATGCGCAGCGAGAAAAAATCATTAGTTGGCGCCGAGATTTTCATAGCTATGCGGAAGTTGCATGGACTGAATTTCGCACGGCTTCTCTAGTAGCAGAAACCTTGATAAGTCTTGGTTATCAAGTGTCAACTGGGGAAGAAGTAATCGATCAGAACGCAATGATGGGGGTACCATCTGCGAAAGAATTAGAACTGCAGCAGCAACGAGCTTTGCGGCAAGGAGCAAATCCCAAATGGGTAGCAAAGATGCAGGGTGGTAAAACGGGCGTGGTAGGGGTCATGCATTTTACCAAGCCAGGACCGACCGTTGCTTTTCGTTTTGATATGGATGCCAATGATGTGGTAGAAGCTGAAATAGATAGCCACCGACCTTACCGAGAAGGGTTTACTTCTGTGAATAAAGGAGCAATGCATGCTTGTGGACATGATGGTCATACAGCGGTTGGCTTAGCTCTTGCAGAGGTGTTAGTTGGCTTACAGGATGTATTAAAGGGAACAGTAAAGATCATATTTCAGCCAGCAGAAGAAGGCGTCCGAGGGGCTAAAGCGATGGTAACTCGCACTGTAGTGGATGATGTTGATTACTTTATTGGGATGCATCTAGGTTTTGCGTTGAAGAAACATAAGACTGTAACTTGTCAAACAACAGGTTTCTTCGCAACGACGAAAATGGATGCCGTGTTTACTGGTATCCCCGCTCATGCAGGTGCCGAGCCAGAACAGGGACATAATGCATTACTAGCAGTGGCAACAGCGGCTTTGAATCTTCATGCCATCTCTCGCCACAGTAAAGGGGCATCACGGATTAATGTAGGGGTAATACAGGCTGGAACGGGACGAAATATAGTGCCGGCAAATGCCGTGCTGAAATTAGAAATCCGCGGCGCGAGTAGTGAAATTAATCAATATATGTATAACGAAGCGGTGCGAATGCTAAAGGCAGCTGCGGCTATGTATAATGTGAGCGTAGAACTCACCGAAATGGGGAGTGCTGTTGGATGTGACTGCGATCCAGATTTGGTAAAGAGACTTCATAAAGTTGCTGTAGACAGTGCCCTCTTTGATGAAGTATTGGCGTCTGTTCACTTAGGAGGTAGTGAGGATTGCACTTACTTTATGGATCGTGTTCAGCAAAAAGGCGGGCAGGCCACATATTTGATCGTTGGAACTGAGCTAATGGCAGGGCACCATGACTCGCTCTTTGATTTTAATGAGGAGGCTCTTGTCGTATCTGTGGCATTGCTTAGTGAGATTGCAATAGAATTGTTGAACAAATAGAATTTTATATGAGCAGGATCAAAGTAGTGATGAAAACAATGGTTACGTCCAATATCATGGATGTAACTGTTTTTTTTTGCAAAAAGTAGAATATATGGAATAAAAGAAGGGATATCGATAACATACTACATTATGGAGGTGTTATGATGCTATTAAGTTGGATGATGATGAAATTGATGGATCCTACAATTGATGAAGCGATGGTGAAAATGCTTACCGAAGATTATCCTGATAATCCGTTTCTTATGGTAACCGTAACAGAAAAATTGTCACCCCGTGCGATGGTGGAAGCGGCGATGCGTGCGGAAGTAGGCAAGGAATTGACCCGCCCTCTAGGTAGTCCAGTGGTATTATCACCATGGGATAAAATTTTACTAAATCCGAAGCAATTATTCCAATTACCAAGCCCCGACTATACGAAAATTGATACTGCGGTTGTAATTGGACCTAGGGCTAAAAAACCGCTACAACTGCAGATCCCGATTATGATAACAGGAATGTCATATGGTGGATCACTAAGTTTACCGATGAAAATAGCGGTGGCCAAGGGCGCAACGATTGCTGGTACCTCAACCAATACTGGTGAGTCAGCTGTTACGAACGAAGAACGTGAGGCAGCCAAATTTCTAATTGGTCAATATCATCGTGGCGGTCAGTTAGCTGGAAAAGAACAATTAAGTCGCCTTGATGCTATTGAAATTCAATTAGGACAAGGCGCCTGGGGTGGTGCCGTGGATTCAACAATGAAGGCTGCGAAGATTGGTGATCATCTACGTAAAGCATGGCATTTAGAAGAGGGGCAAGATGCTACCGTATATGCTCGTATGCCAGGCAAAAATACAACTGAGGATTACATTACGATGATCAATGATATGAAGGCTCAATATGATGTGCCAGTGGGAGTGAAAATCGCCGGAACGGATTATATTGAATATGAATTGGCAGTAATTGCGCAAACCAATGCGGACTATATTGTAGTAGATGGTTCGGAAGGCGGGACAGCAGTCGCAAATCCTACACTACAAGATAATGTGGGATTACCTACGTTTCATACATTGGTTCGGACGATTGATTGGTTAGTTAAGAATAATCTGCGTGATCGATTTAGCGTGATCATTGCTGGTGGATTAACGACACCAGGACATTTCTTGAAGGCCATGGCTTTGGGAGCTGATGCTATTTATATTGGAACCGTTGCTTTGTTAGCAGCTATGCATACACAAATTACGAAAGTATTACCTCAGGCACCGCCCTCTCAGTTGGCTCTATATACTGGGCATTTCACCGATGAACTTGATGTTGATGTAGCTGCCGGCCACCTGGCTAAGTTTCTTGCCTCTTGTGTCATTGAAATGCAATTAGCTGTACAAGCAGTTGGAAAGAAAAGGGTTATAGAATTAGACCGTACTGATTTAGTAGCAGTAGAAAAAGATCTAGCTCAATTTGCCGATATACGTTATGCGGGCAGTCACCGAGACGATCAGCAGCCAATGAATAATTGACCAAATATAATAAAGGACACAGCCTTTCATTAAAATGGCTGTGCCCTTTATCATATTATTTATGGATTGGAAAATAAAATAGGCATGTTTCTTATTTTCTAAAATAGGCTGTTAGTATTAAAGGGAATGGTGGTGATGATTGTTGATGGGAGTGCCTAGGATACAAGCGGTAGGTACAGCAGTACCAACATATGTTTTGAAGCAGGGGGAGATTAAACAATTTGTTGCTACTCTTTTTCATTCACATATGGATCATCTGGAACGTTTGCTGCCCATATTTGAAAATAGCCTGATACATATAAGGCATTTATCTAAGCCTCTAGAGTGGTACAGCAAAGCTCACTCCTTTGCAGAAGCAAATACAATCTTTGAACAAGTAGCTCTTGAATTATCGGAAAAAGCAGCAGTAGAAGCGATGAAGAAAGCAAATGTTCAAGCAGAAGAGATTGAAATGATTATTTTTGTTTCATCGACTGGTATTACGACACCTACCTTAGATGCCAAACTTATTGAACGATTGGGTTTATCACCTCATACTAGGAGGCTACCAATTTGGGGACTGGGGTGCGCAGGCGGAGTGGCAGGAATGGCTAGGGCTGCTGAACTAGCTCATAGCGTGCGAGGCAAGTCTATTTTATTGGTCACCGTTGAACTATGCAGTCTTACTTTTCAGCAGCATGATTATTCTAAGTCTAATTTAGTGGGAACTAGTCTTTTTGCTGATGGAGCAGCAGCAGTATTGATAAAAATAGATGGTGAGGGGCCGTCGATACTTGGTAATTATAGTAATTTATTTCCTGATTCCGCACATATAATGGGATGGGATTTGGTTGATACGGGATTTAAAGTGCGATTTTCTCGTGATATTCCTAGCCTTGTAAAGAATGATTTACCTGGTGTAATGCAAAGTGCTTGTGACCAATGGGGTATTCATCAAACTAAAATTTGCCATTATATTGTGCATCCTGGGGGTGCCAAAGTGGTGAGTGCCTATCAGCAAAGCCTTGGTCTAGGTGACGATACATTCACATATGCATATGAGATTCTTGCTAGTTATGGTAATATGTCGAGTGTTACCGTTTTATTTGTATTGGAAAAATTTATAAAGGAAACACCGCCAACTGGTGCATATGGTATTATGCTTGCATTAGGACCAGGATTCAGCGCGGAACAGGTGTTATTTCAATGGTAGAATGGTGGGAAGTAATGGCTGTTGTGATTATTAGCCAGCGTTTATGTGAACTATACATAGCGAAGAAAAATCGAATACGAGTGATAGCAGAGGGAGCACAGGAATTTGGAAGAGGTCATTACCCTTTGTTTTTTTTACTGCATATCGGATGGCTAATTGGCTGGATAACGGAATATAGCCTAAGCAGTGGTGAAGTAAGTGAACTTTGGTATATATGGTTTAGTTTATTTGTGATCGCCCAGAGCTTACGATACTGGTGTATGCTTAGTCTTGGACAAATGTGGAATACACGCATCTTAGTTATTCCTGGTAAAATACTAATCGATAAGGGCCCTTATCACTTTTTATCCCATCCTAATTACATAGCAGTGGCGATTGAATTGGTCAGTATACCATTGATTTTTGGAGCTGTTATAACAGCAACGGTTGCTACTGCACTCAATATCATACTTACCTTGGCGATTCGTATTCCAGAAGAAAATCGGGCATTGCAGTTAGGAAAGGCAGATCATGCTGCTAGATAATTTTCCAAACATCCTCTGTAGTTCGTTGATGAATGAACTACGGAGGATGTTTTTTGTAACAGAATCCCCAAAATACAATGGTAATGAAATGCAAAAAAGTTATGAAGTAGAGGATTCAGAGTAAGATTGTCGAAGAAAGTAAATAAATATATATATAATTATTTGCGAAAGGAAGGGATCATATGGACATTACACCACAATTAGAAATTAAGACAAGAATGATAGATTTTCAAAAAAAAATTATGCAGCAAGAACTAGATGGAGCAATCATTTTATTAAATAGTGATATGTTCTATTTTACGGGCACAGTGCAGAACTCTTATTTATATATACCTGCCAGTGGGGAACCGGTTTTGATGATTAAGAAAAGTTTGCAACGTGGTCAGTTAGAATCATCATTAAAAAATATTGTTCCCATAAAACATCCTAAGCAGATTCCTGATATTCTTGCGGCTTTTCATTATACAAATTTCAAAAAAATAGGAATGGAACTCGATGTATTGCCTGTGAACCTTTATCAAACATATAAAAAGATTTTCCCTACCGCCGAATTCAGTGATATTTCCCCTGTGATTAAAGAACTTCGTGCTACGAAATCTTCTTATGAGGTAGAACTTCTTCGAAATTCTTTGGAGGTTGTAAATCAGGGATTTTTAACCGTCCCATCGCTGCTACGTGAAGGCATGACGGAAATTGAATTAGCCGCATTATTTGAAGCGCAGCTACGTACACGTGGTTATTCTGGCAGTTGCAAGATGAGAGCTTTTAATCAAGATTTTTTTTATGGGAATGTATGTAGTGGTGATAGTGGATTTGCCCCAAGTTATTTTGATGGACCAGTTGGGGGAGCAGGGGTTTCGTTATCCTATCCTCAAGGGGCTGGATGGAAAAAGATAAATCGTAATGAAAATATATATATCGACTATACTTGCGTTGTCAACGGCTATACTGGTGATCAAGCGCGAATGTTTTGCATTGGGGAACTTACCCCGCAGATGGTGAAGGCATTTGATGTTGCTTTATTGATTCAGTCCGAAACTCTAAAATCTATACGAACAGGAACACCTGCAGAGGAACCATATCTACTGGCTCTTAAAATCGCAGAGGAAATGGGATATAAAGAGCACTTTATGGGATATAAGGATGATCAGGTGAAATTTCTTGGTCATGGTATTGGCTTAGAGCTAGATGAATGGCCAATATTCGCGAAAGGCGTGAAAACTCCTGTCATGCCAGGTATGACATTTGCTCTAGAACCCAAATTTGTATTTCCAGAGGGCGCAATTGGTACTGAAAATAGTTTTGTTATGACGAATGAGGGACCTAAATATTTAAGTGTAACTCCTGACGTGATTACTTACATCAGGTAGTACATTAGGAAAGACGAAAAAAATCACTACTCTATCAGATTGAGTAGTGATTTTTTTTAGCATTATTATCCTATGTATTCGCCTTCTTTAGGTACAATGCAGATAAATTGGAAGACTTCATTGCCTGAGTTTGAAATCTGATGATAGGAATCGGCTGGAATATAGGAAAAGGAACCTTCTTTTACTACATTGTCAGTACCGTCTATATGGACAATTCCTTCACCCTTTAAAAAGTAGTTGATATGAGGCCAAGAGTGCTTATGAGCGGGCGCTTTACCACCTGGTTCTAATTCAAATACTCGCATCACATATCCATCCCAACCTTCTGCTGGAGAAATACAGATTTGTTTCCAGGCTTTTTCTACCCCAGGACCTAACATCGCTTTTTTTTCAACTTGGTCAATATGAGATACAATCACGATAAATCCCCCTTAATCATTCATTTTTTTATTTGTTAAGTTTTTTTAACTCTTCCCATAAGTAATTATTCAATATTTTTATAAAAGTGCCTTTCATACCTAATGATTGAGATTCAATAATCCCAGCACTTTCAAATTTACGTAGTGCATTTACAATTACAGAACGAGTAATATTTACACGATCCGCAATTTTGCTCGCTACCAATAAGCCTTCATTGCCATCTAATACTTCTAAAATGTGCGTAATCGCTTCTAGTTCAGAATAAGAAAGGGTGCCAAGAGCAATTTGTACGGTCGCTCTTTTCCGAACTTCTTCTTCAATTTTCTCACTGCGATCTCTTAAAATTTCCATGCCGACAACTGTCGCCCCATATTCAGCTAAAATTAGATCATCACTATTTAACTCGTTATGAAACTTAGCTACCAGTAAAGTTCCGATGCGTTCGCCTACACCGTGAATTGGTACAATTGTCGTAACCTTGTCGTTGAATAAGCAAGGTTGTTCTCCATCACAAAATGCACATAGGCCATTTTTAAGAGTTACGTTTGGTAAAGTTTCACTAATTTTAAGCAACCATTGTACATAATATTGCGGAAAGATTCCAGGTAGTAGTACTTTGTCACGCATCAAATCACATTCAAAATTATCCACACAGGCATAACCAAGCAGTCTACCATCTTTACTAAGAATATAGACATTAGCGCTCATTACATTGCTAAGCAATGTGGACATTTCGGTATACTCTACTTTTTCGGATTTTTGTAATAATTTATTAATTTTACGAGTGCGTTCTAATAAAGACATCATAATATTGTTCCTACCTTTCACTAGGTTATTCTCTTCTCAGTTGTATATCGATTAAAGACCGAATGTAATCCGAGGAGAGGTTCGGCCGCAACGGCAATGTTCATGGGTAATCATTGCCATTTCACCAGTACGATAACGGACCAAAGGTGTTGCTTCTCGGGAAAGAGTAGTAATTACAAGTTCGCCAAGTTGCTCATCGCCAAGAATGGCACCAGTATGCGGGTTGATAATTTCAGGATAAAAATGATCATCATGGATGTGTAATCCTTGTTGTTGATAGCATTCGCCAGCGATTCCCAGGCTCATAATATCAGGATGCCCATATACTGTATAAATAGGAAGCCCAAATTGCTCCATCAGTTGTTTTTGAAGAATCGTAGAAGTATGTCGCGTTTCACACAGTAGATTCATTAGTGGTAAATCGCGTGTAGTCATTCCCTGCTGTTGTACTAAAATAGCGATTGCTAAGAGTTTAGCTGGAGTTGCGAAGAGTGTTGTGACTCCAAAATCTAAAATGGTCTTTAATTGACTTTTGGGATCGCCAGCTTGTTCAGCAATGACAGTAACACCGAGGAGTTCTGCACTTTGTTGTAGAGAACGAGCACTGATGGACGGAGTTGATTCCGGCAAATGTAGTAGCGAAGATGTGCTAGTAATCGAACAAGCGACTAAACTGCGGGCAATTAATTCTTGCTGGTCGATGATATCTTGCGTGGTCAAACCGACTGTGATATGAGAGTCGGATGAGCGTTCAAAACGAGATACACCACTAACTGGCATCGTCAAAAGACCAAAAGGATATTGATTCGATAAAACGTTTGGCGTCATAAATGGTAATATACCAATATCGTGTATCGATTGAATTGCAGTAGGGGTTAGACCCAATGCATCCATACTTTTTTGATGAAATTGTATTTTTTCATAGATGCGTTGGAGTAATTTCTGTAGTTTTTGGCTTTGTAGCACTTCTTTCTCCGCTGGGAGCATAGTTTCGGCGGTTTTGTTTAATATCATACGTTATATGTCTCCTATGATAAAATTGAACTATATTTTATAACTACATAGTTAGATAGTATCATCAATGCGGAATTTACCGCCAGCTACTCGTATTGCTTGACCTTTCCATAAGGCAGTTGCTATTTTCTGATGTGCTAGATTGACAATACGGTGAAATGTAGGGCGCGATACTTCCATCCTTGTAGCAGAGGTTGCTTGGTCTAATTGTTCAATATCTGCTAAACGAATTGATTCCATTTCTTCAATAGTCACAACTACTTCATCGATGTCATGTAAGGAAACACTGACAGGCTTATAATGGGTAAGAAGCGGTAATTTTTCAACTCTTCGCTCTTTTTGTGGACGTACCATAGTGCACCTTCTAACTTATGAGATATATTTCATAATATATAACGTTCCAAAGACATTGTCAAGAGTAGTTTTCATCGTCTTATTATATATATATCATTATATCTTCTTTATAGCAATCGTAGTGGCTGGGATATGTCATATACCCCAGCCACGCCAGACTAGCTATTATTTTCTAGTGCTTCATATAATAGACATTCATTTAATTTTGTATTAGATAAATAGGTTTACATTGGAATCTTCTGCTTCGCCGAGATAGTAGCCAACGCCGCCAACTTTGACGCCATCTAGGAGCTCTTCTTGCCGTAATCCCATGACATCTAAGGACATTTGGCAGGCTACGATTTCGATTCCTGCTGCCATTGCCGATTGAATAAGCTCTTCGAGCGAAGATACGTTTTTATTTTTCATTACCATTCGCATCATCTTAGTGCCCATGCCTAGCATATTCATATTTGATAATTGGAGTGCCTTGCTGCCGCGTGGCATCATAAAACCAAACATTTTATCGATCAATCCTTTGTTGACAGGAACCTGTTCTGGTTTACGAAGAATATTCAATCCCCAAAAAGTGAAGAAGAGGGTCACTTTTTTTCCCATGGCAGCGGCACCATTGGCGATAATAAAAGCCGCCATTGCCTTGTCGAGATCACCGCTGAATACTACGATGGTCTTATTATCTTTTGTGGTAGCTGATGTTTGTGTGCTAGCTTCCATCATCGAATGCTTTCCACCTTTTTTTATAAGGGCAGTAATAATACCATTGGCTTTGCGTAGATCTAATAGTTGATTGTTGGTTCGCAAGCACCACGCTTTGACATCTTCGGTGAATCCCGGATCAGAAGCAGTAATTTGCAGTGTTTCATTCTCTTTCATTTCATCAATTGTTGATTTTAGCTGCATCAGTGGACCGGGGCAAGAAAGACCACAGGCGTCGAAGGAATGATCAAAGGACGCAGCAGAAGCAAGAGGAGAAGGAGGAGAATCCGTAGGGGAAGTGGCTGTTATTTGACTTTTAGTGGGAACAGATCTCATACCACCCGTCATGTTTTTTACCTTAAAGCCATTTTGGCGTAAGATGCAGGAGGCGAGGTAGCCTTGTAGTCCCATTTTACAGTAAGTTAAAATGAGTTTATTTTTGTCTAGTTCGGAAAGACGTTGACGCAACGTATCAAGCGGAATATTGATAGAGCCTGGCAAATTGCCGTTAGCGAACTCTATTGGTAAACGAACATCCAGCAAGATGGTCTGCTCTGGATCGTAATCCGCGAGGGTTTCATAGGTAAAAACTTCTGTACGTTTGGCTAAAATATTTTCCGCAGCAAAGCCGAGCATATTGACAGGGGATTTGGCTGAGGAGTAAGGGGGAGCATAGGAAAGTTCTAATTCGGCAAGATCATATATCGTCCCGCCGAGGCGCATAGTAGTTGCAATCACGTCAATATTCTTATCAACGGTCTTTGGACCGATGCCTTGCGCGCCGAGGATTTTTCCTTCTTCATTGAACAGGAGTTTTAACGAAAGTTGTAAGGCACCAGGATAGTACGTCGCATGCGAGAATGGATGCACGTAGACTACTTGATAGGCGATACCTAGGCGTTTTAAATTCCGCTCGTTATTACCAGTGGTGGCCCCGGTTAGAGAAAACACTTTAATGATAGAGGTGCCTTGTGTTCCTTTAAATGAAGAAGGAATACCAGCAATATTATCGGCAACAATGCGTCCTTGTTTATTAGCAGGGCCGGCTAGAGGGATAGCAGCTCCTTGGCCGTTTACGAAATCTTTTACTTCGATTGCATCACCGACAGCATAGATACCCGAAATCGAGGTTTCCATATGGTCGTTGACTAGGATGTGTCCGCGAGCTCCCAGTTTGATACCGCTTTCCTTCACAAAAGCAGTATCAGGAGCGACGCCGATGGCTAAGATGACTAGGTCGGCAGTTACGATTGTGCCACTACTTAGCGCTACATCAAGGGCTACACCATTTTCATGAAAGGCTTTTACACCATCATTCAGAAGTAGACGGATACCATTTTCTTCTAATTCTTTTTCTAACATACTCGACATATCGGAATCGAATGGTGCTAAAATATGTGGGGCAGCTTCTACTAAGGTAACTTCCATTCCTCGTTCTTTTAAGTTTTCAGCCATTTCAACACCAATATAACCACCACCTATGACCACTGCCCGTTTCATATTTTCTAGGTCGACTTGCGATTTAATACGGTCGGTATCGGCAATGTTACGTAGCGTGAAGATTTTATCGTGATCAATGCCAGGGATTGGTGGTTTAATCGGTTTGGCCCCAGGTGACAGGACTAACGCATCATAGGATTCTTCATAGGTTCCACGTATTTTGTTATGAATCGTAATGGTTTTGCGCTCTGGATGAAGTGCTGTCACTTCGCTATTGACCCGGACATCGATATTAAAACGATCTTGCATAGCTTTGGGTGTTTGCACAATCAATTTTTCACGCTGTTCAATGGTTTCTCCAATATAATAAGGCAAACCGCAATTAGCAAAGGAAATGTGATCATCTCGTTCGATTAAAATGATCTGTGCATGCTCATCTAAACGTCTTAGACGTGCTGCAGCGGAAGCTCCGCCAGCTACGCCACCAATAATTAATATTTTTTTAGTCATAGTAAAACCTCCCTTTTTTTATGGACCGTAGACTATCTAGTGGTTACGTTACTTATCGGGGGATTCGGCAAATAAAACGTTGACCAATTGGACGACTCGTTGGTCGCAAATTTGATAATTGATTTCTAGACCATTGCGTACACCGATGATAATGTTGGCGGATTTTAATTTCTGCAAATGCTGAGAAACGGTAGACTGAGGAATGGCTAGGCAAGACTGCATATGGGTTACATTGCATTCACCTTTTTCGATCAACCCTTTTACAATGCAAAGACGGGTCGGATGAGCTAAGGTTTTTAGCATTTCAGCTAACTCTGTATATTTTTGCAGATCTAGTTTCATGGTAGTATTCACCTCTCAGTATCTATAAATTTATATATTGTAATATTATAATATAGTTTTCAAAAGGATATGTCAATAGGACAAATGATACATAATATGTACATGTGTAGGGAAGATTCATTGCTATTGTAGAAAATGGATTAATAAGTAAAAAAAATATAATATTTTTCCAAAATAAGGGAGGAATTATTTGATTAGTGGCGAATATGTAAAATAAAGTAAAAAATAACAAATGGAGGTAGTGAAAATGAAAATTTGTATTGATCCTGGACATTCTGGTCCTTATGAACCAGGGGCTTGTGTTGGTGGGGTAACAGAGGCGGCAATCAATATGGCGATTAGTAAAAGCGTAGGTGAAATTCTTTTTTGGCTTGGTTATGAAGTAATTTTTACGAGAATTGGTAATATTGAACAGGATGATTTAGAATTTCGTGCCCAACTTGCCAATAATGAGGATGCAGATTTATTCATATCGATTCATTGTAACTCGGCAGAGTCACCTGTCGCCAATGGGGTAGAAATTTATCATCATCCTGACTCGGAGGAGGGGATGACATTAGCAGTATTGATTGCTGGTGTACTTCCAGAAAGTACTACACTCGAAAATCGTGGAGTGAAGGAAGAAAATTTTGCCGTATTACGGTTGACAAATATGCCAGCTGTACTCGTGGAGTGTGGATTTTTATCTTCTGAAAGCGATCGCCAAATCCTTACCGATGAACGTCAACAAACTGCAATTGCGCTAGGAATCGCTGCTGGCATTAACCGTTACTTTATACTTGGTGTCGAAAAATAAAAGGTAGTTGTTATGAATCGTTATAGCACTAAGAAAATGACAGCTATATAGACCATTTTTAGAGCGGATAGATCACAGTTTTTCGTGTGATCTATCCGCTTTTTGAGGAAAAAAATTCCTAATATTTGCAGAAAAATCAGAGAAAAAAGTGATAAATTCTGACTTCTTTTGAAAAGCAGGAATATAGATTTGTGCACCGAAATGTGTAAAAGATAAGTTGCCCAGAAAGGAGTATGATTATGCAGTGTAATCAATATAAAATTGCTGTCTCTGGAGATATATGCATAAATTTTCTGCATTGGATTACCGATCCTCAAAATAATAGAGGCCTCAATTGGCAAAATAATTTAAATATGCATACCATCTTAATGCCTGGAGAAGCATTATTATTAGCAAAGCTAGTAACGCTAGCAACTGGATCTTGTATTCTTTCACCGCAGATACAAGATTTGGAATCCATTTCTACAACGGAATTCCTACGATCCACTGCAGAAGTGGAACGGTTCCCTGTATTTTCTGATAAAAAAAATAATAATAAAGTATATAGAGTCAAACGCTTTATGGGATTTTCAGGCCCATCCTCTGGAGGATCTAAATTATTACCCATTAAAAATGATGACGCAGATGCGAATATGGTTATTATAGATGATGAGAATAATGGGTATCATTCGAATGAGCAATTTTGGCCTTTAGCGATTAAAACAGCAGATAAAGAACCGATTATTTTATATAAAATGAGTAATCCAATTAACTCAACACTTCTTTGGAAAAAATTAGAAAGTGATCATATCGATAGAACGGTAGTGATCATCAATAGTGATGATTTACGTTCAAAAGGAGTCAACATTAGTAAAAGTCTTTCTTGGGAACGAACAGCCCAAGATTTTGTCTGGCAGATTAACAATAGTCCGAATCTTGGTTTTCTTGCGCGTTGCCGTCATCTGATTGTTCTTTTTGGGCTGGAAGGTGCGATTTATTATAAAAATGAAGGTGTAGTAGAATCGAGTTTATATTTTCTGCCTTATCAATTTGAAGGTGGCTCAATTGATGAGAGCCAAGGGAAAATGACGGGATTTACTTCGTGCTTTGTTGCTGGCATTGCAAGTAGTATTGTATTAGGAAATGATAGTAATGAAGAGATTTCGATATCAATCGGTGAAGGGATACGAAAAGGAATTGTTGCCTCGCAAAAATTCTATATGGAAGGGTTTGGGGAAAACATAGAGTATTATCGCTTTCCCAATCCAAAAATATTTATAGAAAATAAAACTGATTTTATTACGACCGAACATGTGCAAGATGTAGTCATACGGCTTTCAGAGAATAATAATTGCCAATCTTGTTGGTATATACTAAAGGATAAAAGTTCAACAAGTTTAGCAGAAATCGCATATAATATTGTGAAAAATGGAGTGCAACATGCACTAAAGTTTATACCAATCGCTCAGTTTGGCAAGCTACAAACGGTAGATCGAGGAGAAATTGAAAGTTATAGAAGTATCAAGAATTTAATGGGCGAATATCTTTCGACTACCAACACTGCCCGTCCACTTTGTATTGCCGTATTTGGTACACCTGGTTCCGGCAAGTCCTTTGGGGTAACGGAAATTGCAGCGAGTATTGCTCCGACTGTGATTAAAAAGTTGAATTTTAATTTATCGCAGTTGGCTAAACCGGTCGATTTAATTAATGCGTTTCATAAGGTAAGAGATCTTTGCTTAGAAGGAAAGGTTCCACTAGTGTTTTTTGATGAGTTTGATTCTGCATTTGAAGGTAAATTAGGATGGCTAAAATACTTTTTAGCACCGATGCAAGATGGTGTATTTCAGGAGGGCGACTCTCTTCATTCTATTGGTAAAGCCATCTTTGTATTTGCTGGTGGCACGAGTAGCACACTCAAAGACTTTTGTGGCGAAGGCATAGAAGATGCACAAGAACAAAAACGATTTACACTTGACTTTAAAGGTGCAAAAGGACCGGATTTTCTAAGCCGTTTACGAGGGTATGTAAATATATTAGGACCTAACCAAACCAATCAAGAGAATGATCAATTATTTATTATTCGTAGAGCCATGCTACTACGAGCGTTATTAGAGAGAAAAGTACCGCATTTAATTAATGATCGAGGCGATGCACAAATTGATAATGGGGTACTACGAGCATTACTTAAAATTCCAAGGTATAAGCATGAATCAAGGTCGATGGAAGCAATATTAGAAATGAGCTTACTGACGAATGCTGAAAAATGGGAACAGTCATACCTTCCATCGAAGGAACAAATGAGACTTCATGTAGACGAAGAAGAATTTTTGCGGCATTTAATGCACGATACATTCTTTAGTGAAAAAATAGAAAGTCTGGCAATGGCGATTCATGAAAAATACCGAGAACTGACAGAAGAAGCGAAAGGGGCTGATTCTGATTTTCTAAAAGCCTGGGATGAACTGGATGAAGATCTGAAAGAGTCTGCTCGTATGCAAGCGAAAACGATTCCCAATGCCCTGCTTACTATTAATTATGATGTTGTTTCTGTGAAAGAGACGCCAACCGTTTTAGGGTTTACAGAAAAAGAAATAGAAATTATTGCTGCATATGAACATACACATTGGTGTCGGTATCGAAAATCTACTGGTTGGAAAAAAGGGGACGTAAAAGATAAAGTAAAACGGATTGATCCTGCACTGGTCGCTTGGAGTGCATTGTCTAAGGAGAAAAAATACAAGGTGTATCAGATGGTGAAAATTTGGCCGGAAATATTGTCGCAAGCCAATTTTAAGGTAGAGCGATTGAAGTTTTTATGTAATTGCGAAAAAGAAATTTGATCAATTGCAGTAGTTTTTTATCAGAAAAGCAATATACCATTGGCTAAAAATTAGTGAATTGTGGTATAATATCACGAAAATAAAAAAGTGAGGGATTCAACGTGAAAAAAGCAATCATTGAGATGGATAAAGGGAATGTTGTCATTGAGTTATTTGAGAAAGATGCACCAAAAACAGTAGCAAATTTCGAAAAACTGATTACAGAAGGGTTTTATGATGGACTTACTTTTCACCGTGTCATTAAAGGATTTGTAGCCCAAGGTGGTTGCCCGATTGGTAATGGTACTGGTGGACCTGGTTATCAAATTCCTTGCGAAACAAAAAATAATCCACAAAAAAATGTGAGAGGCGCACTATCAATGGCCCATGCAGGCCCTAATACCGGTGGTAGCCAGTTTTTCATTGTATATGAAGACCAACCACATTTAGATGGCGTACATACTGTTTTTGGTAAAGTCATTGAAGGTATGGATGTTGTGGACCAAATTCGTAAAGGTGATAAAATGAATAAGGTTACAATAGCTTAGTAAAAAGTACGCCCTAAAGTTTCATTTGCAATCGTGATGGATGCAGATGAAATTTTGGGGCGTTACCTTTACCATAAATCAATAGAGGAGGTAGTTGGTGTTGGCGCCACTACAAAAATTAGCAATCTTTCTTCTTAGTCTTGGTCTTGAAAGAGGGCAAAGAGTCATTGAATTGATGGATAGCGATGAGATAAAAGCGATTGCTTCAGAAATGGGTAAATTGACCGAAATCTCTGCAGAAAAACAAAAAATTGTCTGGTCAGAATTTGAGCAACTAGGTTATCATAATGAAATGAATTGTATGGAAATTATATCGGTGATTCGGATGATGTTTCATGGCAGTAAGATTACGGAGAAGAGTAGAAACCGGTTTTCACGATAGGAAACTGGGTGTTATTGAATATGTTCTCTCCATAATTCGGCAATCTTAGATCGAAATTCAATTTGCACTGTTTGATCTTGATTGCTATCAGCGAGACCTTGGGCGGGTATTGCTGTTGCATTGGTAATATCGACGAAGCATAAAGGGGGAAATAATACGCACCACCAGTTTTTGCCTTCTGCCTGTCCGATTAAAACGCGTACCGCTTCATATTTACCAGCGGGTAACACGAGATTGCCATATGATTTTATCGGGAAATCGTATATTCCAGTTTCGAGTACTACCGAATAATCAGCACCGTTCATAACCAGCACTTGCGTAGCGACATCTAGTAATTGGTTTTGATGCGCTAGTACAATACTTCTTGCTACGTCCTTTTCAGAGACTTGTTCTAAATAGGGAGCTAAGTAGGCAATAATCGCATCACGCACTTTTAATTTTAGTTGTTGATCGGCAGCGCTATCACTGTTTGCTAAGACATGTAAGCGGATAACATCCTCTTTGCCGCATGATACAGGTAGATTTTGCTTACCTTGATAGATGAAAAATCCCCAACCAATCGCGATAAAAATAAACATACCTATGATGCCAGATATCCATAACTTTTTATTTTTCATTATGATAAAACTCCTTATAAAATATATATATTAAGTATTACCATAATTTGGAAAAATAATCATAATATATGAGGATATCATAATATCTTTATAATAATTATGATAGAAGATCTATAGTCAAAATGAATTTGCGAACAAAAAAATATCCTTCATTACAGTGTAATGAAGGACATTTTTTCGTTCGCAATATTATACTTCTACGTTGCCTGTTGGCAATGAACGGTGCGCTAGACCTACGGCAACTTCATTTAGGTTTAAAACGCCTACACCAAAATAAATAGCTACGCAAAGATGCTCACCATAGCGAGCAATTCCTATTTTCCCGCCAACATTAAGGCCTGCTACTTTTGGTGTAATTTGTTCGAGTGCGGCGTGAGCCGCACCAGCCACTGCTCCTTCGCCGATATGGTTTGCGAGCACGAGTCCTTGGCGCTCCGCAGCAACGACTGCTCGTTCGATAATTTTTTTGATAGAAGGTAAGTATTCGCCGCCAAAATCTACTGCTGTGGCAAGAATACCTCGAGTACTTAAACGTTGACGCAAATATTGTTCATCTTGTCGGTCTTCACTGATAGCCATGGATAATGCGGCTCTACCTACATCAATACTTGCAATTTCCACGTTAGATGGCCTCCTGCTCTTTCACAATGTTCACAACTTTAATTTTTTCGTTATCCACGATGGCAACAATAAAGAAGGTTACTAGACAAACTAACCATTCCATATAAATAGGATGGGCGAAAATCTGAACAGACGGGAAAACCTGCCATACAATTAATGTGATGATACCAGCGAGTGTGGTATAAAAAGCTGAATTTCGACGACAAAGACTAGGGGCAAAGATTGTGAATAAAAATACCAAGGTAAAGGCTGTTGTTAGGCTAAGCCCGATTAGCATGGTTTTAACAATGCCAACTGCATTAAAGGCTAACCACAATGTACCAATCCCTAAACCAAGGATGGCATAACGGTTGACAAGAGTATAATTCTTATCTTTAATATTAGGATTGATAAATCGTTTATAAATATCTTGGGAAAATAATGTTCCGGCTCCAAGGAGAATATGGCAAGCCGTTGAAACATCCGCTGCCCAAAGGGCTGCTAAAGTTAAACCTGATATAATAGGATCAAGACCCATAATCATTTGCGGAAGAGCCATAGTCGCTTTCATCGTTGGGTGAGCGGCTCTAGCTGCTACGCCCATGATGGCACATAAAAAACCGACTGGGAACATTAAAAGAGCTCCCCATAAAAATCCTCTTTTGGCTGCTTTACCATCCACTGCCGCACAGGCAACCTGCATTGGTCCTTGGGCAGTAATGGTTTGCGTCATCATAACTGCAATCCAGCCGATAATTGTGGCAAGTCCTAAACCACCAATAGGACCAAACCAGTCAACCGTAGGTGGTAAAGAAGCGGAAATGGCGCTAATCCCACCTTGGTTGGATACGATTGTAATAGTGCTAATCAAGACACCTAAATAAATAAGAGTAATGCTTAAAATATTGGATAAACCGGATGACCATAATCCACCAAGAATCGTAGTACCGATAAATACAATGGCGCTTGTAATCATACCACCTTGAAATGAAAATATATCTGGTAATAAGGACGATAAGATGGCTCCGCCAGCAAGATACTGTAGTGAGGTAATGACTAATTGAATGGTGATCATACCGAATACGGCAATGGCCCGACCTTTTCGATCATAATAGCGTTCAAAAAATTCTGGGATCGTTGTGCAATCCATTTCTCGATATTTAGAAGCTGCGACGGTTGCCATCAATACGGCACCTGCTGCCCAAGCAACATTATACCAACCAGCGGCGATGCCCGATTGAAAAGCATTTTCTGCAACACCAATGGTTGATGCCGCTCCAATCGCTGTTCCCGCAATATTAGCAGCTACTAACGTTGTGTTTAGTTTGCGACCGGCAAATAAAAAACCCGTACTGCTTTCCGTGCGGCGTTTTACATAGATACTAATGGCAAATAAAATACAAATGTACAAAATAATAATTACAAGTTGAATACTCATGTTTTCCATCCTACCTTTCTACTCTACATGTTTTTTGAGGGCAACGGCAAAAACAAAAAACACTCATCATTTCAGAGTGCATGTGAATATCTACCGATTTCCACCCTACGAGAAGTTCCTGTCTCTACGATTTTCGATTCCTACCACGCTACACAATCATCGTACCAGACTAGAGGTTAGTATGTCAAATTTTTTCAGGAACAAGTGTCAGAGAAGGATTTTATAATATTTTATAGAATTATCACCTTTAATAGGAAGATATAGGTTATACTCTTAGCGAGATACGGGTACACTGGTGGATAAAGAGGTATACATCGAGTATACCTCTTTATCTAATTTAGAAAGGGGAATCGACAATTTGCTAATCTATATGGTAAGACGGATTTGTAGTTCTATGGTTGTATTATTAGCTATCATTACCATTACATTCTTGCTGATGCATGCCATTCCAGGGGGACCATTCAGTAGTGAAAAAAAAGTTCCTCCTTCGGTGCTAAAAAATATTGAGGAGCATTACCACTTGAATGATCCTCTATGGAAACAGTATCAGAACTATTTGGCGAGTTTAGCTCGTTTTGATTTGGGACCATCCTTTAAATATGAAGGTCGTAATGTAAATGACATGATTTATGAAAGTTTTCCAGTTTCGTTTCAGCTTGGTATGGTCAGTATTGGCATTGCTATTTTGATTGGCATTCCTGCTGGTGCTTTGGCAGCTTTAAGGCAGAATAAATGGCAAGATTACGTAACGATGTTTTTTTCAACAATCGGTGTGTCGATACCTAGTTTTGTTCTTGCGACGTTACTGATTTATGTATTTGCTATCCAATTTAGATTACTGCCAGTCGCTATGTGGGAAGGGGCGGAGTATGTAGTATTACCGGCTGTGGCCTTAGCAGCTCAGCCTACAGCCTTTATTGCTCGTCTGACACGGTCGAGTATGCTGGAAGTTCTTTCTCAGGATTATATCAAAACCGCTCGATCAAAAGGGCTATCGCAAAGTCTTATTTTATATCGCCATGCCCTGCGAAATGCTTTGATTCCGGTTGTCACGTATATTGGCCCGATGGCAGCGGGTATATTAACGGGGAGTTTTATTGTGGAAACTATTTTTGCCATTCCAGGTCTTGGACGTCATTTTGTCACGAGTATTTATAATCGTGATTATACCGTTATTTTGGGTGTAACGGTTTTTTATAGCGTACTGGTGATTGGCCTGAATTTGGCAGTCGATCTGATCTATCCTCGACTAGACCCTCGGATAAAACTAGATAAAGGGCAGGAGGGATAATCGATGGATCTAAGTAAAGAATTATTTGAGCCAGTGCTGCGTAGTGAGCAGAGCAAGGAAAAATTCCGCCCAAATACGACGTATTGGCAAGATGCTTGGCGACGCTTAAAGCAAAATAAATTGGCGATGCTTGGTTTATATACAACCATATTTATGATTCTCCTTGCTATTATTGGTCCTTTTGTATCTTCTATTTCGTATTCAGACCAAAATCTGATGCAGGCTAATCAGCCACCTAGTTTGGCGCATTGGTTTGGCACAGATAGTTTAGGGCGAGATTTATGGATTCGCGTCCTTTATGGTGCTCGCATTTCATTAGCGATTGGGATTGTAGCCAGTTTGATTAATCTTACGATTGGTGTGATCTATGGTGGTATCGCAGGCTTACTTGGTGGGCGGGTGGATCGAATCATGATGAATCTGGTTGATGTATTATATGGTATACCCGTACTGCTTTATGTAATACTATTAATGGTTGTTTTAAAACCAGGTCTGACCAATATCTTTATCGCACTTGGAATTGCTTATTGGCTAGGTATGGCGCGCATTGTTCGGGGGCAGATCTTAAGTTTAAAGGAACAAGAGTATGTGTTGGCTGCCAAAGCGCTCGGGGCAAGTAATTGGCAAATCCTTTATCGCCATCTGATTCCGAATAGTTTAGGGCCTATTATTATTACCATGACTCTTGCCATTCCAGAGGCAATCTTTACAGAGGCCTTTCTTAGTTTTATTGGTCTTGGTGTAGTTGCGCCAATGGCTAGTTGGGGAGTATTATCTTCGGAAGGCGTGACAAGTTTGCGCTCTTATCCGTTTCAATTATTTTTCCCAGCGATGGCTATTAGTATTACGATGCTTTCGTTTATTTTTCTGGGGGATGGTTTGCGTGATGCTCTTGATCCCCATGCACGACGCTGAGGAGGGGCAACATGAAACCATTATTAGATGTACAAAATTTATCGGTGTCATTTGATACCTACGCCGGCGAAGTAAAGGCTACGCAAAATGTTAGCTTTCAGGTTTTTCCCGGAGAGGCGATTGGTATTGTTGGTGAATCGGGTTGCGGAAAAAGTGTGACAGCTCATTCCATTATGCAATTGATTGCGATTCCGCCTGGGCGATATACCACTGGAAAAATATTGTTTGCAGGTGATGATCTGCTGACAAAAACAGAGGATGATATGGCAAACATTCGGGGAAATGATATCGGGATGATCTTTCAGGATCCGATGACTTCCTTGAATCCGGTACTTACGGTGGGAATGCAAATCGCTGAATCGCTAGTACGGCATCAGCAGATGAATCAAGAAGAGGCGCATGCCCGAACCGTTGAATTACTTCATTTGGTAGGGATACCTTTTTCCGAGCAGCGGATCAACGATTATCCCCATCAATTTAGCGGTGGTATGCGCCAACGCGTGATGATTGCGATTGCTTTAGCTTGCAGCCCTAAACTCCTCATTGCCGATGAACCAACAACAGCCTTAGATGTAACGATGCAGGCACAGATTCTCGATTTGATGAAAGACCTGCAGACACAATTGAATACTGCTATTATTTTAATTTCTCATGATCTAGGGGTCATTGCGACGTTGTGTAGTCGCGTGATCGTCATGTATGCTGGTAAAATTGCGGAAGAGGGGAAAGCGCAAGATGTTTTTCATCATCCGAAGCACCCATATACTTGGGGCCTTTTACAATCCGTGCCTCGGATGGATGCTACGAAACGTGAAAAACTACTGACCATTGAAGGAAATCCTCCTGATTTATTGCATTTTCCTGTAGGCTGTCCTTTTCATTCGAGATGTTCTTATGCGATGAAGATTTGCACGCAGCGTTACCCAGAAAAGACTATGGCTGGTGATGGTCACAGTGTACACTGTTGGCTGCAGCATCCTCAGGCGCCGAAACCTCAGAAGGGGGTATGGTAATGGGAGAACAACCGATGATAGAAGTACGTAATTTGAAAAAATATTTTACCGTCCGCCGAGATTTTTTCGGGCGTCCGACGGCCTATTTAAAAGCTGTCGATAATGTGAGTTTTTCGATAGCGAAAGGGGAAACATTAGGACTTGTCGGGGAGAGCGGGTGTGGCAAGTCTACTACGGGCAGAACGATGATTCATTTGTATCAGCCTACTGCCGGAGAAATATTGTTTAATGGCAAAGTGGTAGATGGTAAGAAAGATAAAAAACAACTATGCCGTGATATGCAGATGATTTTTCAGGATCCCTATGCATCACTCAATCCGCGGATGATGATAGGCGATATTATCGGCGAACCACTCGATATTCATCATTTGGTTACCGCTAGTGAACGGACGGAACGGATTGTAAGTTTATTGCAGATGGTTGGACTAAATCCCGAACATGCCAATCGTTTTCCCCATGAATTTAGTGGCGGGCAAAGGCAACGCATTGGTATTGCTAGGGCGCTAGCGGTCAATCCTAGTTTTATTATTTGTGATGAACCGATTTCTGCCTTGGATGTTTCGATTCAGGCTCAGGTAGTTAACTTGTTAGAGGATTTGCAGGACAAACTAGGACTTACGTATTTATTCATTGCTCATGATTTAGCAATGGTCAAACATATTAGTAGTCGCGTAGCGGTGATGTATTTGGGTAAAATTATAGAATTGGCAACAGCTGATGAATTATATCGGCATCCTCAGCATCCGTATACGCAGGCACTATTATCGGCCATACCAATACCTGATCCTGACGTGATGGCAAACAGGCTGCGAATTCATTTAGCCGGTGATGTTGTTAGTCCAAGCAATTCTTCATCAGGATGTGCTTTTCGTACTCGTTGTCACTATGCTATGCCGCTATGCAGTGAGATGGAACCTGTTTTAGTGGATGGCGGGGCAAAGCATATGGTGGCATGCCACTTGGTACAGAAAAAATAAGTAAGACTAAGAAATGGAGAAAATGATGCAAGTATTATATGAAAATATACAAAGCCTTTTGGTAACCTATGTGGGACGCTGGGGAATTGTGATTATCAATCAATCTACGGGAGAAAAACTAAAGCTGAATCCAGAGATGATATTTCCCTCTGCCAGCATGATTAAAGTTCCGATCATGTATGAAATGATGAGGCAGGTCGCTTCTGGTGCTTTAGCTCTAGAGCAACTGTTAGTGGTAACGGATGAGGTACGTGTAACGGGCGCTGGTATTTTGCAAGAATTACGTCCGAATATTACAATGACGGTTAAAGAACTAATGACGCTTATGATTGTTTTGAGTGACAATACCGCGACCAATATGTTAATTGATCTGATTGGTATGGAGGCAGTCAACCAAACAATGCTTGAGCTAGGGCTGACATCGACCGTTCTTCGGCGCCGGATGATGGATTTTGATGCGGCGCGGGCAGGAAAAGAAAATGAAACCTCAGCGCAGGACATGGCTCTTTTGTTTGAAATCATTGAAAATCGCAAGTCTTTGCCCGATGAGTATCATACATTGATGCTAGATATATTAAAGCGCCAGCAAGTGAGAGATAAACTCCCATTTTATTTGCCGGAAGAAACGGTGCTAGCCAATAAAACCGGTACATTAGAAGGCGTAGAACATGATGGTGGTATTCTTTATTTACCGAGTGGTTCGTATATTATTTCTATTTTTGCCGCTGATCTAGAAGCTAATTATCACGGACTGCAATTGGTTGCCAGCCTTGGCAAACTGATCTACGATTATTTCCAGTGTGAGGGGGAATAGAGTCTTGGCGCACAAAAAGATAGTTGCAATCATGCTGGTGATGGCTCTATTTCTTGCACTTAGCGCGGGTTGCAGCAAAGCAAAGAGTGATCAAAATGAACAAGTGCTTCGCTATATATTAGAGGCGGAGCCCGCTACGTTAGATCCAGCAAAATCGACAGCCATTCCAGAATCGCTAATAGAACTACAGATCTTTGAAGGATTAACTCGCCTTGATGCGAAGGAGCAGCCTGTCCCAGGCGTCGCAGAAAAGTGGGAAGTTTCTCCGGATGGCATGAAATATACTTTTTATTTGCGGTCTACTGCGAAGTGGTCTAACGGCGAGCCCGTCACGGCTCAAGATTTTGAATTTGCCTGGAAACGAGCATTAGATCCCGAACTTGCTTCTGAAAATGCGTATATGTTATTCCCGATTAAAAATGCAGAGGCGTATAATGAAAAGAAGATAGGGGTAGAAGAAGTTGGGGTCAAGGCCATGAGTGATCATATTTTAGAAGTGACCTTAGAAAAACCTACCGCGTACTTTTTAGGCTTAGTAGCCTTTCATGCATTCTATCCTGTACCGCAGAAAACTATTACAGAGCATGGTAGCAAATGGGCGATTGATGCTAGTTTGCTAATTAGTAACGGACCTTTTAAAATCAGCAAATGGGTTCATAGCAGTAAAATTGAATTTGTAAAAAATGATCAGTATTGGGATGCGGGGGCTGTTAGACTCGCAAAAATGCAGTGGCCTATTAGTGATTCGCAGTCGACTCGTCTAGCACTGGTAGAAAATGATCAAGTTGATATGATGGTTGAACCTCCAGTGGTAGAACAAGACCGACTAAGTAAGGACGGAATTTTGCAGGTTGCACCTTATCTAGGTATCTATTACTATGTGTTTAATACGAAAAAAGCACCTTTTGACAATGAAAAAGTCCGCAAGGCGTTTTCACTGGCGCTAACTCGTGAAAATTTAGTTAAGAATGTAATTAAAGGTGGTAAAGAGCCTGCGTATTCATGGGTTGCACCTGGACTAATCAATCCTGTGACTGGTAAGGACTTTCGCATCGAAGGGGGCAATTATGCCGTAGAGGATGCGACGCTAGCAAAAAAAATGCTAGCAGAAGCTGGATATCCGGGTGGACAAGGATTACCACCGATTACTCTTTTATTTAATACGAATGAGATGAATAAATCCATTGCCGAAGCCATTCAGGAAATGTGGAAGCAAAACCTCGGTGTAACGGTTACGTTAACCAATCAAGAATCAAAAGTATTCTTAGAATCGCGAACGCAAGGTGAATTTCAAATCGCTAGAGCCTCATGGACAGGTGATTATGCTGATCCGATGACTTTTATGGATGTATTTAAAGATACTGCCAATGATGCGCAGTATACGAGCGCAGCCTATAATAGTCTGGTTGAGAAGGCACAGTCTTCCAATGATCAAACAATACGAATGCAGGCTATGCATGAAGCAGAAGACAGACTCTTTCGTGATTCGGTGATCATCCCGATCTACTATACAACGCAACCATTTGTTACCAAGCCCTATGTGAAAGGCTACTTTTGGTCAGTACTAGGACTTGCTGATTTTAAAACAGCATTTATTGAGAAAGAATAGAAAAATATGAAATGAGACTTCTACTAGTAGATAAGTAGAGGTCTCATTTCATATTTAGACGTTGCAATCTATTTGTGAAAATGATGTAATATGTTTATGCGATATAGCTGTCATTTTCTTAGTGCAATCTATATATTATAAAAAGCAAGTGAGGTGAAAAACTGCTAGTTGTTTTACAAATAAGTAGCAGTTCATGATATGAATGTTATTCCCCAGATCAAACCTAGACGCCTATGCCCAGGAGATACGATTGGCGTCATTGCTCCTGCAAGTCCTGGAAATTTGGAATTATTCCGGGCAGGAGTGCATTGGTTAGAAGAACAGGGATTTCAAGTAGCGTTTGGTAAGACGGTAGAGCAAACCCGAGGATATTTGGCGGGGACGGATGCAGATCGAGCGGCGGATATCAATGCGATGTTTGCATCTCCTACGATTGATGGTATTTTTTGCCTAAGGGGTGGGTATGGCACAATGCGCTTGCTGGACCTTCTAGACTATGATCTAATTCGCACAAATCCGAAAGTATTTGTTGGTTATAGCGATATTACAGCACTACATATAGCGATTGGCCAGCGTACTGGTCTTGTTACCTTTCATGGCCCTATGGTGGCCTCTGATATGGGAAAAGGTTTATCTGACTATACTTGGGATTATTTTTACCGGGTAATTACAAGTTCTAAGGCTCTTGGTAGCATTCGCAATCCCGAGCATACTTTTTCTCCTGAATTTATGGTGCCAGGAAAGGCAAAGGGGCATCTAATTGGAGGAAATCTAAGTTTGATTGTCTCGACTCTAGGTACACCATATGAAATTGATACTCGTGGTAAAATTCTCTGCCTTGAAGAAATAGGAGAAGCACCATATCGTATTGACCGGATGCTAACGCAGCTATCATTAGCGCAAAAATTACAAGAGGCAGCGGGAATCGTTGTTGCAGTATGTGCTGATTGTGATCAAGATGATCCACCAAACTTTACATTAGAAGAGGTATTGCGAGATCGTTTAGCAAACCTCGATAAACCCGTTCTTTATAATTTGCATTTTGGTCACACTACAGAAAAAGCAACGTTACCGCTAGGCGTTATGGCGCGACTTGATCCTAAGGTAGGCGGGCTAGAAATAATGGAAGCGGCTACCACGGAGTGACAAAGATAAGAGTGACAGAAAAGGACCGTCCCCTTGTCACTTGTCACTTCCGTTGTGGGGATTTTCGCCAGGTGGGATAGAAGTGAAGGAAAAGGAATAATTGAACTGTCTATTTGGCGAGCGGAGTGAAAGAATACCAAAGAAACGGTGTTAGGAGGCTTAGTATGATGAAACTGGATAAAAATGAATTAAAGAAAGAAATTATTGCTGCTGTTGATGCGATGGCTGATGAGCTGATGGAAATCAGTTTGACGTTGCATAAAAATCCTGAATTAGGAGAGGTAGAATATCAGGCGGCTCAGTTGTTGACGCAGGCGGTAGAGGAACATGGATTTACGGTAGATCATGGTAGTGGTGGATTTGAAACGGCTTTTATTGCTAAGAAAGGTAATGGTGGGCCTAACATTGCATTTTTAGCGGAATATGATGCATTGCCAGAAATGGGGCATGCTTGTGGACACAATTTGATTGCGGCTATGAGTTATGGGGCGGCGGTAGCATTTGCGGCAGTAGCTGGTGAGCGAGCTGTTTCGTATCTGATTGGTTGTCCTGCGGAAGAGACTAAGGGAGCGAAAGTAACGATGGCAGCCGAGGGTGTTTTTGATCATCTAACAGCGGCGCTGATTGTTCATCCTTCCGATGGCAATTACATCGGCGGTACCTCTTATGCGACTCATCCATTACAGATAACATTTCATGGACGCCCTGCTCATGTGGCGAGTAAAACGAATAAGGGCGTCAATGCACTCGACGCCCTAGTCTTATTTTATCAAGAAATAAAAGAACTCCGCCAAACATTTACACAAGAGACCATTTTGGCAGGAATTATTACGAAAGGAGGCATTGCACCGAATATTGTGCCGGATGAAGCCGAGGCAAAATTTACGGTACGGGCGATGTCTTCTCTCTATTTAGAAAATACGGTAATTCCTGCAGTGCGAAGTGCGGCGGAAAAGGTGGCCCACGCTACTGGTACAACGGTAGAAATGGTCCATTATGAACCATTATTTAAAGAACTAATGAATGATTTACGACTGATGAAATGTTACCAACAGAATATGGCTCTCTTAGGCGAAACAATAACAATATTAGACCCGCAAGAGGCAGATGGCTCTACTGATGTTGGCAATGTCAGTCATGTAGTACCTACGATCCATCCGGATCTTAGTATTGGCAGCAATATTGTAGCGCATACACCAGCGTTTGCAACGGCGGCAGGATCTAGTTATGCCCAGCAACGTTTGTTAGTAGGAGCCAAAGCGATGGCAATGACGGCCATTGATTTATTGGATTGAGAATTTTTGGTAAGGGAGAGGAGAAAATGGAATCGATTGAACATACGGATGTAGAAACATTAGTAAGTCAGGTTATAAAACAGTGTGAAAATAGTAAAAATACAAGGTTTTTATTGGGGATTGTTGGAACACCTGGTGCAGGAAAAAGCACACTAGCGGGTCGGTTAATGAAACAAATTAATAAATTGTTAGGTCAAGATATTTCTATCGTTGTACCAATGGATGGATATCATTATCATAATGATATCTTAGTGGAAAAAGGGTTATTAGCATTTAAGGGAAAACCAGAAACGTTTGACGCAGAAAATTTTGTAAAGCTGGTAAAACAAATAGCGTCAGCAAAAGGTGAGAAAGTCTATTGCCCATCTTATAGTAGGGTGATTCATAATCCTGTACCGAATTCAATCGTAGTCGAAAATAAGCACAAGATTATCATTATCGAAGGCAATTACTTATTACTCGCAACTTCACCTTGGAATGAACTTGCAAATGTCTTAGATGAAACTTGGTTTATTGAAGCTTCCGATGTGATTTGTAGAGAACGCTTGATCAGAAGACATATGAAACCGGGCAAAAGTTCGGAAGAAGCGTTACAAAAAATTCAATCGACGGATGCACCGAATGCAGAATTGATTCTGCAAACTCGCCATAGAGCAAGTAAAAGGATTAAAATTATCTCACTTTGATTCCGTCTAAATAAATTCTAAGTGCTTGACTTGTATAATCATCGCCGGAATGCTCAGAGAGAGCGGAAAACTCTTTGAAAAGCGGGGTCGCGATAAAATAGAAATTCATAATGCCAGCAAGTGAGATCGCTGCATAGTTCAGATTGAGGTCAGGTGAAAAATCTCCGGATGCAACTCCGTCTGCCAACGCGGAGTTGACAAATTGATAGAGTTGATAAATATGTTTTTTGGTTACCAATTCGCCACAAGCGGTTGGATTGGCAAGTTCACTGTTGATAAAACGCGCCAAATAAGGACGTTCTTTGTGGATCATCCCAACCGCTTTGGTGTAGAGCGTAAGGCGTTCCATGGCTTTTGCATGGTGCATGTTGTTTGCTGTTGTTAATAGCTCTTGTACTGGTGAAAATGCTTTTTCCAATACCGCTTGATACAGGCCTTCTTTTCCTTTGAAATAATAAGAAATGGCAGAACTATTGACCTGAGCAGTATCGGCTATTTCGCGAATTGAAACAGCGACGAAGCCTTTCTTTGCAAATAGCGGAAGAGCTGCTTCTATAATTTTATCTGCAGTATCTTTTTCCATAAAAAAACTCCTTGAAGTAAATTTGAACATTGAATCAAAGGTATTTATAGGACTAAATAATTTTCTTCTGAAACTTTTTGATACTAATACTTAAAACGATCAGAATAAAGACCGCGAGAGACAGAACTTGTGGCCAGACGACACTGAGTCCTACCCCTTTGAGGATAATCCCCCGCATGATTTGTAAATAAAAAGTAAGTGGTAAGACATTTCCCAGTAAATTAAAGAATAACGGCATTGCCTCTCTTGGAAACATAAATCCGGAAAGTAAAATACTCGGTAAGAAAACGAAGAACGACATTTGCATTGCTTGCATTTGTGTTTTGGCCAAGGTTGAGATCAAAAGACCTTGGGCTAGGGACGCAATAATGAAGAGGGAGGTAAGAGCATATAGCAGCGTAAGACTACCGCGAATTGGTAAGCCAAAGATAAAGATACCAACTAAGATTGAAACTGTGACTTGGATATAACCAACAACGCTATAAGGAATCAATTTCCCAAGCATCAGTTCCCAGGTTTTCATAGGGGTAACAATTAGTTGTTCTAGCGTGCCGCGTTCTCGTTCTCGTACAATTGCCATTGAGGTGATCATCACCATGGTCATGGTTAAAATGACTCCCATAATTCCTGGAACCATATAAAATGCTGATACGAAATCTGGATTGTACCAGGGACGGATACGGATATCGTAAGGCTTCTTTTCCGGATGTCCGGTATAGCCTTGTATTTTTTGGAGTGAAATTTTCTGCGAATTTAATTGACCAATCATTTGCGCAGCACTGATCGCCGAAGAAGCAGACATCGAGTCTGTTGCATCTACAATGACCTGTACACTAGCTGTTCGGCCATGCTTTATGCTCTCTGAAAAATCGGGTGGAATAATAATCCCCACCTTGGCTTTGCCAGAATCAACGGTATCATTGATATCTTGAAAACTCTTGGCCGTATACTCTATATCAAAATAACCACTTGCTCTTAAGGAATTGAGTAGATCTCGGCTGTCTTGCTGCAATGATTGGTCAAAAACAATCGTCGGTAAATGCTTCACTTCGGTATTAATCGCATAACCAAAAAGTAAAAGTTGTACGATCGGCATGACTAGCATCATAGCTAACGTCAATTTATCCCGGCGCATTTGAATAAATTCTTTAATGAGCAATGCTTTTAGACGTTTCATAGGAGCACCTCCGTGCGTTGCGATTTTACTAAGTACACAAATACGTCTTCAAGGCCAGGAGTGATTTGCTGATAAGGAAGAGAGGCAAGGTGTGGTAGTTGATTGTTTTCTATCAGAATATGGACGCTTGCGCCAAATGGATAGATATCAAGATAAGGGATTTTGCTGCTGACAATCGTTTCTAGTAGCTCCATTGGTTTGGAGGTTGCGATTTGTACGAGCATGCCAGGAAGTAGTTTGGTTAATTCTGACGGAGCGCCACTGGCAATCAAATTGCCCTCAAAGATGAAGCCAATTTGATCACAATGCTCTGCTTCATCCATGAAATGCGTTGTTACCATTATAGTAGTACCTTGGGCTGCTAATTGATAAATAATATCCCAAAACATCCGTCTTGATTTAGGGTCAACACCACCGGTTGGTTCATCCAAAAATAAGATGGGCGGGGCATGAATGATGGAGCAACCTAGCGCTAGCCGTTGTTTCCAACCACCAGAAAGATTGACGACTAATTCATGCTTACGCTCGTGTAAGTCAGCGAGCGTAAGCATTTCATCAATCCGTTCATGAACTGCATCATCAGGTAGGTTATACATGCCAGCATAAAATTCGAGGTTTTGTAAAACGGTTAAATCTTCATAAAGACTGAACTTTTGCGACATATAGCCGATTTTATGCTTGATATTCTCACTGCCTTGGGTAATATCGAATCCTAAGATGGTGCCAGTTCCGGATGTTGGTTTCATGAGTCCGCATAACATCCGGATCGTAGTCGATTTGCCAGAACCATTTGGACCTAAAAAACCATAGATCGAACCTTGCTTGATTTGCAAAGAAATATTGTTGACTGCCGTAAAGTCGCCAAAGCAGCGAGTGAGATTGGTCAGTTCTACAGCGTACATTATACCTCCTCCTTTGCTAAGACGACGAAGACATCTTCTAAGGTTGGTTCAATTTCTTTTAGTGAAGTGATCGTAATATTGGTGCTCGCTAGTGCCGACTGTATCTGCGGTATGGCTAGTGCCACATTTTCTACCACGATATGGTACTTATCGCCGAACATATTGCTATCAATAATTGGGCAGGTTGCTAAATGCATTTTGATATTTCGATTACTGCTCCCTAGTTCTAGAACTTTGTAAGGATAAGCCTTACGCAAACCTTGAGGCGAATCGCAGGCGACGATGCTGCCATTGTGTAGAAATGCAATACGTGTACAAAATTCAGCCTCATCCATATAGGGTGTTGATACGAAGATGGTAGTACCTTCCTTGTTGAGTTTAAATAGCATTTGCCAAAATTCCCGCCGGGAAACAGGATCAACACCAGTGGTCGGTTCATCAAGAAAAAATAGTTTAGGTTGATGCATTAGTCCAGCGGCTAATGCTAATTTTTGTTTCATACCGCCAGATAGATGATCAGCAAGGCGATCTTTAAAAGGGAGTAAATTAGTAAAGCTTAGAATATCACGAGCTAACGCATCAACTTGGCTTGCTGTTTGCCCATATAATGCTCCGAATATTTGAATGTTTTCCATGACAGTCAAATCTCCATAGAGGCTGAATTTCTGCGGAACATAGCCGAGATGTTCTTTGATGGTTTCCGGATCATTTGCCCCAAGTACTATCAAATCGCCTGACGACTGCGTGAGAAGACCTGTGAGCATGCGTATCATGGTAGTTTTTCCTGCACCATCAGGGCCAACCAGTCCGAATATTTCACCGGGCATTACTTGTAGCGAGACGTTATTTACAGCAATTCTAGTACCGTAGCTTTTGGTGATGTTATGGAATTGAATCATTGGATGACCACATCCGCGGGCATTCCAGGCTTTAGGATGCCTTCTGCATTATCAATTTTTACCTTTACATAAAACACTAGATTGGTTCGTTCTCGCTCGGTAATGCTTTGTCTTGGGGTAAATTCAGCATTTTGGCTAATTTCTTTAATGGTTCCAGCAAAAGTACGATTTGGGTACGAATCAATATGAACGTCTACAGATTGACCGAACTCAATCAGACCAAGTTGTTCGGAAGGGAGATAAATTTTGACCCAGCAATTATTGATATCACCGATGGTGGCAATCGCTGATCCAGCAGTAAGATACTCGCCATTTTCGAAATTTTTAGTTAATATAATGCCGGCAAATGGACTGGAAATGACCGTATCCGCTAAGGTAGCGCGAGTCACATCACCAGCGGCTTGTAATCTTTTTACTTCTGCTCGTTGGGCTTCGATGACATCCGGACGATTGCCTTCAGCTAGTAAACTTTGCTGTGATTGAGCGGCAAGCAATGCATTATAAGCAACGCTATAAGTAGATTGCGCGGCATCAAGCTGCTGGGCAGGAATGGCATTTTCACGGTAGAGGGAGCGATAGCGTTCTAAATCCGTTTTTGCTTTATCATAAGTTGCTTGGGCCGATGCCACATTAGCGCTAGCTTGCTTGAGTTCTTGCTCTCTAGGCCCTTTTTCCAGGTCGGTTAATTGTATCTTTCCTTTACTAAGTGCTGCGGCATCCGCAAGTGATTGTGCCTCTAGATCCGCACGATGGATGCGGGCAATTACTTGGCCAGCTTCCACTTTATCACCTACTTGAATGGTTAGGTCAGACATATAGCCATTGATTTTGGGGACGATATCAACAAGGGTTACTTCTACAGTGCCAGTAGCGGTGATGCCTTTTTCTTTTGGTACATATAATTTGTAACTAATACTTGCTGCCAATGTTAAAAAAATAGCGGTAATCGCGAGGAGCTTTTTATTCATCTTCTTGCCTCCTTACATAATTAAATCAATCGATTGATTTAATTATATTGTATGTCTGATCTGATTGTTTGTCAATTTAAAATTCAATTTTTTGGAAAAATTATTTTTTCATTGCAATAAAAAAATAATTGTTAAAAAACATATTATATGATCGAGAGTAATTTAAAAAATAAAAAGGTTAATTGCAAATTATAGTCGAATTCACATTAGTAATGTAGTCAAGGTGTAATAGTGGAGGTAGATTATGTTCACATCTGCAACAAAAGAGTCTTTTCGTATCAGTATGTTATACGCTGTTTTTTCCGCGTTATGGATATATTTTTCGGATAGTTTATTAACGACTATCTTTTCTGATCAGCAGATCATTTTTCAATTATCAATATTTAAAGGCTGGATATTTGTTATCCTATCAGCCACCATGCTGTATTATCTCATTCAACGTCATACGTTGCAGTATGAAAAGAAAAATCAGGAATTAAATCATACTAACTTTGACCTGGTCGCAGCGTATGAAGAACTTCGTGCATTAGAAGAGGAATTGCGTCATCAGTTCGTCATTTTAGAAGAAAATCAGCAAATGCTCGAAGATAATAAAGAGCTATTACTAACTAAAAATACTTATATGGATGCATTGTTTGGGACTACATTAATTATCGTAAAGCGTATGGATATTCATACGTTGTTTGAAGTTATTGTTGAGCGGGCGACTGGTTTGGCTGATGAGGCTCATGCCTTTATGTTCTGGGTAGATCCTTCAGGAGAATATTTGGATTTAAAAGCGGGTAATGGTGTTCATAAAGAAATGGTTGGAGCACGTTTGCAAAAAGGTGAGGGGTTGGTCGGAAGGGTTTTAGAACAAAAAAAGGGCATTATGGTTGAAGAGTATACAACTTGGGATGGCCAATATAGTGGAATGGATTGTAGTCATATTGGGGCTATGGTCAGTGTGCCGATTTATAGTGAAGATAAAATTGTTGCCGTTTTGGGTTTGTCATATGAAAGGAATAGTGCGAAAACATTTACAGAAGAAAAAATAAAGATATTGGAAAAATTTACAAATATTGTAGCACTGAGCATTGATAATGCATTACTGGCTGATTCTTTGCAAAGGGAATTAGAAGAAGGAAAAATACAACAAGAGAAAATTTCATATCTAGCCTATCATGAGCCAATAACTGGTTTATACAATCGTAACTTTATTAAAGAAACATTTGGGAATTTATTAATAGCAGATGAGAAACGGCTTGTTGTTTTATTGCTAGACTTAGATGGATTTAAAATTGTCAATGATATAGCCGGTCACGATGCGGGTGATAACTTACTTAGAATCATGGGAGAACGCTTAACGAAAATTGATAATGTTTCGAGTATTGCTAACATGGGAGTCGATAAATTTATCATTATCTATCATCCGCCAGATGAAAATCGCAAACATATCGAACAAATGGCTGAAATTATACTGGGTACATGTCTAGAACCATTTGAGATCGATGGATATGATTTTACCTTAACGGGTAGTATTGGTATTGCGATTGGTCCTGACGATGGTCATGATATTGGCCTTTTAATAAAAAATGCCGATATTGCGATGGCATATGCAAAGCAAGATAATAAAAATAGTTATCATTTATATACGAAGGATCTTTCTATACAAATCGTGAGTAAAATGAATTTGGAACAAGATTTACGACAAGCTATAGAAAAAAATGAGTTAGTGCTTTATTATCAACCACGCGTAAATATTACAACAGGAAAAACCCAGTCGGTAGAAGCATTAGTGCGTTGGCAACATCCACAGAGGGGACTAATTTTCCCTGATAATTTTATTCCACTAGCCGAGGAAACAGGACTCATTGTTCCTTTAGGAGCTTGGGTGCTACGCACTGCTTGCCAGCAAATTCGAACATGGCAAGATGCGGGAAGTGATATGGTTATTTCAGTAAATCTTTCAGCAAAACAATTTTATCATGGTGATCTTTTGGAAACGACCATGGATATCTTAGAAGAAACAGGTGCCCTACCACATTTACTCGAATTGGAAATTACAGAAACATTATGTTTATACGATATTGTATCGGCTATTGAGACGATGAAAGAACTAAGAAAAAGGAATATACATATTGCGATGGATGACTTTGGAACCGGGCAATCCTCCTTGGTGAATTTAAAAAGATTGCCAATTGATACTTTGAAAATTGATAAATCTTTTATCCAAGATGCCGAGATATCATCCGAGAGTGCTTCGATTGTAAATGCGATTATTGTTCTCGGTAAAACGATGCGGCTACATATAACGGCAGAAGGTGTTGAAACAACAGGTCAATTGCAACTTTTAAAACAATATGGTTGTGATGAAGTACAAGGCTATCTTTTTACTAAACCACTGCCAGTGAAAAAGGTGGAAGCCTATTTCAATAATAATCAAAATGTGGAGATTATCACGCAACTAGAATAAACAATTACTGTAAGTCGTTAGGAGGATACAGGATTATCAATTTGTGCCAGCTGATATTCCAATTGTAGAGCATTTAAGAAAATCAAATGATCATTTTATATGATCATTTTTTTCTTGAATTAGTTCTTTTCAAATTTAGCGTACTAAAGTATAATATGGATTATGGATTCAAATATAGTAGAGTGAGGGATTTTTAAATGAAAAGAATAATTGGATTGTTTTTATTGCTAATGATGTCTGGTATGTTATTAGCAGGCTGTAGTAGTACGTCTACCAAAGCAACAGAGAAGAAAAAAATTGTGATCGGCTTGGATGATAGTTTTCCACCAATGGGCTTTCGAGATGAAAAGAATAATATAGTCGGTTTTGATATTGATATGGCAAAAGCTGCAGCTAAGAAATTAAATATGGAAGTCGAGTTTAAACCAATTGACTGGGGTAGTAAAGAGGCTGAACTTAATGGTAAACGTGTAGATGCACTATGGAATGGTATGAATATTACAGAAAAACGTAAAGAAAATATGCTATTTAGTGAGCCATACATGGACGGCAAACAAGTTATTTTCCTTATGAAGGGTTCTACAGTAAAAAGCCTGGACGATTTAAAAGGAAAATTAGTTGGGATTCAAAGTGCTAGTACAGCGGATGAAATCATTGAAGCAAACCAACCGATGAAAACTTCATTTAAAGAAGTAAAAAAGTATGCTGATTGTATTTCTGCATTCATGGATTTAGAATCAGGTCGTATCGATGCGGTTATCACGGATGAGATTTTCGGAAGATATTTCATGTCGAAAACTCCAGATAAATTTATAGTACTTGATAAAGCAGTGGGCGAGGTTGGAATACTTGGTATTGGTTTCCGCAAAGATGATAAAGAACTTCGTGATAAGGTTCAAAAAGTATTAGATGAAATGAAAAAAGATGGCACTTCTGCTCAAATATCCAAACAATGGTTTGGCGCAGATATAATTAAGTAGTATTAAGGGCTGATGGTGATTTGCCATCAGCCCTCAAATTTTCCCAATAAAAAAGGAGAATATACGTGGAAAAAATAATCGGGATGATTGGGCCAATGATGGATGGCGCCAATATTACGTTACAAATGTTTTTTATTACGCTACTGCTTTCCTTGCCGTTAGGTTTGGTTATGGCACTAGCGCGGATGTCAAAGTACAAACCACTGAGTTTCTTAGTTGAGACTTATATATGGCTAATGCGGGGAACTCCGCTAATGCTTCAGCTATTATTTGTATATTATGCATTGCCACTGATACCATATATCGGTATTAAGTTGTCGGACTTTCCAGCGGCTGTTCTTGCGTTTGTCTGTAATTATGGCGCTTATTTTGCAGAGATCTTTCGCGGTGGAATTCAATCGATTGAACGAGGGCAATATGAGGCTGGTAAGGTACTTGGTATGACATATGTGCAGACGATGAGACGAATTATACTGCCCCAAATGATCAAACGGGTATTGCCACCAATCAGTAATGAGACAATTACCCTTGTAAAAGACACCTCTTTGATCTATGTATTGGCGATGAATGATCTACTAAGAACGGCGAGAACGATTGTACAGCGAGAATTTGATTTGACACCTTTTTTCATTGCTGCGGTATTTTATTTGGCTATGACATTAATACTGACTTGGATGTTTAACAAATTAGAGAAACGTTATGCGGCATATGATGAGTAGGAGTGAGCGGTTATGAATATGATACGTCTAAAAAATATACACAAAAAATTTAATAATCTGGAAGTATTAAAAGGCATTAGTTTGGAAGTGGCGCAAGGCGAAGTGCTTGCGATTATTGGGCCGTCTGGTTCAGGAAAAAGCACGCTACTTCGTTGTCTAAATCGATTAGAAATAATCGATAAGGGGACGATTCAGATTGAAGAGGAAATGTTGGTAACCGAAGATGCAGAAGGGCGATCCCAGTATGTTGCGGAACATAAGGCACGTGAGATTTGCTTCAAAATGGGTATGGTATTTCAACAGTTTAACTTATTTCCTCATATGACGGTCATTGATAATATTATGGAAGCACCAATGTTAGTGAAAAAGGTAAAGAAAGAGGTCATTTTACCGGAAGCGGAGGAATTACTTCGTAAGGTTGGACTATTTGAAAAAAGGGATAGTTATCCTTCTAGGTTGTCTGGTGGTCAAAAACAACGAGTTGCTATTGCCAGAGCGCTGGCAATGAAACCAGATATTATGTTATTTGATGAACCGACATCTGCTTTAGACCCTGAACTAACGGGCGAGGTATTGAAAGCGATGCGTCAACTTGCTCAAGAACATATGACAATGATCGTTGTAACTCATGAAATGGCATTTGCTCGCGAGGTTGCCCAACGTGTTATTTTTATGGATAATGGTGATATTGTAGAGCAAGGAAATCCTGAAGATATATTTACCAATCCAAAGCAAGCTCGCACGCAGGCATTTTTAAAGAGTATGTTATAAGAGGCAGCTATATTGTTAGTCTGCCGGGAATAGGCTATAGGGCATCGCTTGCCTCCTTCGTAAAGCCACTCAGCCCTATAGCCTATTCCCGACGATTGCCTGTACTATAGTAATAGTGTGTTATAAGCAAAAAAAATCCTTCAAAATTCGAACATGAATTTTGAAGGATTTTTTGTCTTTACAATTTAACAATGTAAAGGTTTCTTTGGGTAAATAACCGACAAAAATGGTTGTAAATAATGGATTTAATCCCAGTATCAGAACGGCATGTGTACCACTTGTAGCAGCTAGTCCTAGACTAAGTGCAATTTGGTGTAGTCTTTTTTTGCTATAGTAAAGAACGTAGATATTAGAGGTATTTTGTTGCTTGTAGCTCTTACTTAAGCTATGTTATGATACAAATAACTCGGATTTAATTAATACCATATTGTATTTTGCTTGAGGAGGGAAACGATCATGAAGATAGCTCTAATTCAAATGGATGTTGCACTAGGGCAGGTGCAAGTCAATCAAGAGAAAGCAAAAGACCTCATCAATAAAGCGATAACAGAGGGAGCGAAGTTAATTGTTTTGCCGGAACTGTGGACTACGGGTTATCAATTGGATGAAATCGATAAAATGGCTGAGCATGAAAATGGTGAAACCATTATGATGCTTCGGCAGATGGCGAAGGACAATCAGGTAGAAATAATGACCGGATCCATAGCAGAAGCAAGGGATGGAAAAGTGTATAATACTTCTTACGCTATAGACTCAGCAGGCACCATTCAGGCAAAGTATAGTAAAATTCATTTGATCGGTTTGATGGAAGAAGATAAATTTATCGCTGCTGGTAATAGGCGTAGTACATTTACGATGAGTTTTGGTAAAGCGGGAATGATCATTTGTTATGATTTAAGGTTTACGGAACTTTCTCGTGCGTTAGCTCTAGAGGGATGCCAGACACTATTTGTATCGGCAGAATGGCCTACTGTTCGAGGAATGCACTGGCGTACACTTAATATTGCCCGGGCCATTGAAAACCAAATGTACGTGATTGCTGTTAATCGAGTGGGCAAAGATAAAAACAATGATTTTTTTGGACATTCGATGGTTATTGATCCATGGGGAGAAGTTATTGCGGAAGGATCTGAAACAAAAGAAGAAGTCATAGTGGTAGAGGTAGATTTTGCTGCTGTTGATGAAATTCGCAGCAAGATTCCTGTATTTAAAGATCGGCGTCCTGAATGTTATGAATCAAAAAGTTGATAGGAAAAGCTACGAATCTCGTAGCTTTTTTATATAACGAAAAGGAGTTTTGGAAATTTTATCGAATCGAGAAAGATTAGTGATCAATTACCAAATCGTGAATCGATAACGAAAGGATTTAATGCTGATGAAAATAGTGAACCGTGACTTTAGGAAAGGGGTATGGCAAATTACCAAAGAGTACTGGCAGTCAGAGGAAAAATGGCGAGCTGGATTATTGCTAGGTGTCATAGTAGGTCTCAATCTAGGACATGTATATATATTGGTATTATTAAATGAATGGAAAAATACGTTTTATAATACGCTACAAAATTATGACAAAGATGGTTTTGTCAGTGCGATTGGAACATTTTGCATATTAGCGGCTTGTTATATTATTGTAGCCGTTTATGAACTCTATATGCAGCAATTATTAGAAATAAAATGGCGTCGTTGGCTTACGCAAAAATACTTGGGGAGTTGGCTATATCAAAGGTCGTATTATCAGATGCAGTTGCTTGATAATAGCACGGATAATCCGGACCAACGAATTAGTGAAGATCTAAAGTTATTTGTAAATTTGACATTACGTCTTTCTCTTGGTGTCTTAAAAGCAACGGTTACGTTGTGTTCGTTTGTAGCTATTTTATGGAATCTTTCTGGTAATCTATTAGTACCGATCGGAGAACATGGCATATCGATACCAGGGTATATGGTATGGGTGGCAATTTTGTATGCTGGTATTGGTACATGGCTGACGACGAAAATTGGTCATCCACTTGTTGGGCTCAATTTTAATCAACAACGTTATGAAGCAGATTTTCGTTTTAGCCTCGTAAGGTTAAGAGAAAATAGTGAAAGTATTGCTCTATATGGTGGTGAAAAGCAAGAACAAGCTAATTTATTGCAACGCTTTCACCTAGTCGTTGATAATTTTAAACAATTAATGCTCAGACAAAAGAAATTGACTTGGTTTACATCTGGTTATTCGCAAATTGCGATTATTTTTCCGCTAGTTGTTGCTGCTCCGCGCTATTTTAGTAAGGAAATTCCATTAGGCGGATTGATCCAGACCTCAGCAGCTTTTGGACAAGTACAGGATTCATTATCTTTTTTAGTAGATAGTTATTCTATATTCGCTGAATGGCAGGCTGTCGTCAATCGTTTAATTGGTTTTGGCAATAGTATGAGCACGGCAAAGGATATTTCCGAGAAAAAATCAATCGTAATTCGAGATGAGCAGGGGGACGATGTGGATGTAGTTGGGTTACATGTGCAACTGCCAAATGGAGAATTATTGCTAAAAGACCTTTCGATGAAGATTATGCGTAATGATTCTTTATTAATCATGGGACCATCCGGTTGCGGAAAAAGTACTTTAATGCGTGCATTAGCTGGGATTTGGTCTTTTGGACGAGGTACGATTGCTTTTCCTCAGGGGCAAAGAGTATTGTTTTTACCTCAAAAATCATATCTCCCTCTCGGTACTTTAAGAGAATCGGTGCTATATCCTTATATATCAGATCCTATTGCAGATGAAAGAATTCGAGAAGTTATGAAACTTTGCCAGTTGAGCGAATTTATAAATCGACTTGATGAAGTGGAAGATTGGTCTCATATTCTTTCACTGGGCGAACAACAAAAAATAGCCTTTGTAAGGGCGATACTTCAAGAGCCGGATTGGTTGTTCCTAGATGAAGCAACATCAGCTATTGATGAATCTACAGAGGCGCAGTTATATGCTCTGATGCGTATCCATCTCAAACATTCAGCAGTCATTAGTGTTGGTCACCGTAGTACGCTCAATGAGTATCATAGTCGTAAACTGGTCATTGATAAAAATGGCAGTTGGTGTCTTGCTTAATTTGCTACATATAAATTACAGTAAAAACCATTGACAAGCGTAAGTAAATAATGATAGAATTTGTTTCAAATTGCAAATGATAATAGTGATGATAGAGAAAGTAATCTACTTGGGAGTTTACAGAGAGTCGGCGTATAGTGGAAGTCGATAATGAGCAGTAGATGAAGATCACTCTAGAACTGTATTTCTGAATAATAGTAAGAAATACCGGGTTAGCCACGTTACTTGGCTTAGGTTTGATAGAACTGATGAGAGGCATTGTTATGCAATTAAGGTGGTAACGCGGGTAGTAACTCGTCCTTGGAATTTATTCCAGGACGAGTTTTTTGTCGTATATTGACCATAATAGGAGGAAAAATTGATGTTAGATTTAAAAAGTAAAACATTTAAAACAGGGGATTCATGTTTATGTATAGAGGACCTATATGTAGCGGAAAAAAGATTGCAAGGTGTAATAAAAACTACAGAATTAATTGAAAGCCCATTTTTTAGCAATGAGTGTAACAATCGTGTATATATTAAACCAGAAAATCTTCAAGTTACCGGAGCGTTTAAAATTCGTGGTGCTTTTAATAAACTAAGTACGTTAACAGAGGAAGAAAAAAGTAGAGGGGTCATCTCGGCTTCTGCGGGCAATCATGCACAAGGAGTCGGCTATGCTTCGCAAATGCTTGGCATTAAGGCGACTATTGTCATGCCAGCTGCTACACCGATTATTAAAGTCGAAGCAACCCAAAATTATGGCGTAGATGTTGTACTATATGGTGATAATTATGATGATGCTTATAAAAAGGCTAGAGAACTTGAGGTTGAGCATCACTACGTTTTTGTTCATCCTTTTGATGATATTGACGTAATCGTCGGGCAAGGTACGCTTGGCCTAGAGATTATGAATCAGTTAGATGATGTGGATGAGATTTTAGTACCGATTGGTGGGGGCGGCCTGATTAGCGGTGTTGCGTTTGCTATTAAGATGTTAAAACCAAGTATAAAAATAATTGGTGTCGAGCCAGAAGGCGCATGCTGTATAAAAGAATCTCTTGCCTGCAATACTGTTATTGAACTAGAAAAAGTGGATACGATGGCAGATGGTACAGCGGTTAAAAAGCCAGGTGACTTAACATTTCAATTAATTAGAGAATTTGTTGATGAGGTTATTACGGTTTCTGATTTTGAAATTTTAGAAGCGATATTATTATTGATGGAAAAACATAAATTAATTGTGGAAGGTGCAGGGGCGTTATCGTTAGCAGGTTTGAAAAAATTAACATCTAAAAATAAGAAAGTCGTTTGTTTAGTGAGTGGTGGTAATATTGATATTTCTACGATTTCTGCTATTATCAATCGTGCACTAGTCTCAAGAGGAAGATTGTTCTGCTTTACCGTAAATTTACCTGACAAACCAGGTGAGTTATTGCATGTTGCCAATATTCTCTCGGAACTAAAAGCGAATGTTATCAAATTGGATCATAATCAATCAAAAGTAATGGATCGTTTTAAACAAGTGCAATTAGAGGTTACAGTAGAAACTCATGGAAATGAACATGTGGATGAAATTGTTGCTGAATTTTTAAAATATGGAATGGATATTCAAAAGGTCTACTAGAGATATGTATGAAAACTAACAGCTATGTGGTTAGTCTGCTGGGAATGGCCTATAGGTAGCCTATTCTTGACAATCGCTGTAGAATCGTGCATACCACTAAGAGGTTGTGTAGTAAATTTCCCGGGAAATCAAAGATAAACTGCTAATCAGTGCTTTAGTAAAGAGAAAACCGCAACTTTCCTATCGTGGAAGTTGCGGTTTTTAATTTTCATTACTGTGAGACCACAATATTGTCACCATCATGTAGATCATTGATATTGCTTGTTATGACTAAAGAACCTTCAGGTAGGATAGAGGTAATTTCGATTGCGTTTGCTATGGTGTCGCCAATACTTACCTCTTTTCGGATGGCTTTGCCATTATCGGCTAGATATAGATAATGTACTCCTTGTTCATCTTGCAATACTGCTGCTGCAGGGACGGTTTGGACGGCTGCTGATTTTCCAGTATCAATATGAACATTGGCAGACATTCCCGCTTTTAATAGACCTCCTATATTGTTGGGAACGTTAATATAGGTACGAAAGGAAGGAAGATTGTTTTCTCCCACTTCAGGGAAAATATTAGCAACTTGTCCTGGGATATTTTGATTTGCTATTTCAATTGTAGCAGGAGTGCCTGGATGTAGGAAATATAAATCCTTTTGCTCAATATGGATGATCACTTGGACTTGCCCAACATCTAATATCATCAGCGGCTGCCCTAGTGATACGGTTTTTCCTGGAGCAACTGCTAAACCGACTACAGTACCAGGATTTGGTGCACTAATAATCGTTGCATTGGTTGCTGCTGGAGCACTGTTTGCTGAAGCTCGTACTGGAGGTGTTGTCTGGACAGCGGTTAAATTATCTTCTGCAGCTTGTAAGCGGTTGGCTGCATTTTCTAATTGACGTTTGGCAATCGCATTTTGCTCATATAATTTTTGAAATCGATTATATTCTTTAAGCGCATTGTCGTAAGCGGTTTGTGCTTGGGGATCAATATCGATAACTTGGGGCTCTGGTGTAGCATCTATTTTTTCTCTACCACTAGACGGTCCTGAAGAACGTAGAATTTTGACCAATGGCTGATCGGTTTTGACAGGTTGACCTTCTGTTACATATACTTCACTAATTAAACCGGAAAATTCTGAATGAACAGGTGCGGATTTTGGACTTTCTACGGTGCCAGTGCGTGAAATTTGTACCGACTTATTTGTAGCTGTTAAAGCAACAGCGGTGACGCGAACTGCCATTTGTGGCGCAATATGTTTTGCCCATCGTGTGAATGGCAAGATGTTATAAGTCGATAGTAGTAGTGATGAGAAAACCAGAAAAGCTACTACTGGGATGGCAATTCGATGTTGTTGGAAAAAAGTCTTCAAATAATTCATCTCCAATAATGATCATTTCAATACTTACTATGTTCTCACTTTTTTCTATTTGCGTCAAGAGGAGCAGTGACTAGAAATGGACAAGGCAATGTCTAATAGGAAAATAGAATCATATCTACAATCAATGCTATCAAAGTGGATAAAAAAAGAAAAAATAATGATATATATATATAATATTCTTGCTATTATGAGGTAATATTTTATATAATGAAAAATAATGGTCTATAACGGTTATGAATTCCAATATATAAAAGTGGAGTGAAAATATGAAAGACGATGGTAAAAAAGATTTTCTAAATAATAGTATTGCAAAGGCCATCATGTTACTGAATTGTTTTTCTTATGAAAAATTGAGATTGCGATTAAAAGATATCAGTGTCATGACTGGCATTAGCCAACCAACAGCTCATCGTATGCTTAGTACATTAAAAGAGTTTAATTTGATTGAACAACAGGATGGATTTTATTCTTTGGGGCGGGGATTTTTAAAGTATCAAGGGATCGTTCTGAACTCAATGGAAATAAGACGAATCTGTCTACCTTACCTTGAGGAATTATCGAATAATTTGAAAGTCAATGTGAATCTTGCGGTTCTTGATGAACAAGAGGTGGTATACGTTGCAAGGGCGGAAACTCCCTATTGTACGTACGGATATTTTCATATTGGTATGAGGCGACCTATTAACTGTACTGCGTTAGGAAAAATTTTAGTTTGTAAGTCGCCTGAGATTGTTCATGATGTTTTTCAAAAGGGTGTTCGTAGATATACACTGAACACAATCATTGATGAAGACGAATATTTAGCAGAAATCGAAAAAGTACGTTTGCAAGGGTATGCAGTAGATTTTGAGGAGTGGAGTAATGGAACGAACTGTATAGCTGCGCCTCTTTATAATGTCGCTGACGAAATTATGGGCGGCATTAGTATTTCGGGGCCTACAAGCACATATTCTCGAGAAAAAATAATGGAATATGTACCGATTTTGTTTGAATATGCAAATCGAATTTCAGCTCGTATGGGATCAGCCGGGGGTTGGTAATGATTGAATGAATAAAACCCGCAAAAATGCGGGTTTTATTCATTTTAAAAGGATGGTGAAAAATAGGTTGCTGCAACGGTTGCATCACCAATTCCACGTATTGCGGTAATTTTCCAAGTATGATCGTGATGTCTTAGTAGATCTACTTTAAATCGTTGCTGAGTATCATGTTTTATTACCTGGATTGTTGCTTTGTGTCTTGATTGAGAAAGTATGATAAAAGAATCAAGATCGGGGTTGAATCCATATTGGGTTGCATAGCTTTTTAAAAATTCTATAGGGCTGTTAAGATAATAGGTATATCCATAACGTTCATAGTCATTGTAACGGTCATTATTATGATGATAATAAATGTGACCGTCTTTATATAATGCTTGCGTATCATTAGGACTAGGCCAATCCTCTTTGTGCTCATGCCAACCATTGCGATTATAAGCTTTTTGCTCTGATTTTTCCTTTTCTTCAATTATTTTCTTAAGTGGCTTTTTCATATTTTGATTTACTAATGTAGTTTGTTCGTTTGTTATGGGAGGAGAAGTGATAGATTGTTCCATAGCTGAGGCTTTGGTAGCTTGGATGCCAGGGAATGCAATTCCTGTCATAATAGCTGCACCAGCTACTGCAGCAGCAGCGTAGCGTTTGATTTTATGGCGATGAAGTTTGTGCCTAGCTAATTTTCTATCCATATACTTGATCCCTCCTGTTTTTTATTTTTAGTTTTTCAATTTTGAAGCCATATAATTCATGGGAATTTTATGAATTTTTTAATTGCGATTACCAATTGGAGATTATGGGAATAATAAGCTCTAGTTGGAGGTGATATAATGATTAAAAAAATAATAAGAATCGCTGTGATTATGGTAACAATATTTTCTTTTCATCAAAATATTGAGGCAAGTTGGGGCTGGGAAAGTACGAATGATCCTGTGCCTTATTATCATCAGGAATGGGGCAAATGGTATTGTTATGATGATGTCAAAGTTTTTATGGTCCAAATGGGTGACCGTACATATAAATATTTATTTAATTATGATGGGGAATTTATTAATGGTTGGGTAACAGCGATGCCGATTCGGTTACCATGATTGTGAATACTAATGAAAGGTAAAAAAATATTGATTTGCTATTACATCCTGCAAAGTAGTATCAATTGCAGGATTTTTGTATTTAGATGGTAAATATAATACTATACATATTTTGCGATTTGGTATTAATAATAATAAGTTATTCTGGAGGTGTATTCTATGTCCATTCATTTACTCGCAGGTAAAAAAGCTCCGAAGTCTATTTTAGTCAATATTCCTCGCTTAATTAGTGCATATTATATCAATCATCCTGACATGAGTGAACCAACTCAACAAGTTGCTTTTGGTACTTCTGGACATCGTGGTAATTCTATGAAATATAGTTTTAATGAAGATCATATTCATGCAATTACGCAGGGCATTTGTGAGTATCGTAAATATCAAAACATAACAGGTCCATTGTTCATTGGTTTTGATACCCATGCCTTATCGGAGCCTGCATTTATTTCGGCAGTAGAAGTACTCGCTGCCAATGGTGTACAGACGATGATCGCTAAGGATATGAACTATACGCCGACGCCAAGTATCTCTCACGCCATTTTGAGTTATAACAAAGGACGAAATGATGGACTGGCTGACGGTATTGTAATCACACCTTCTCATAATCCACCCGATAATGGTGGTATTAAATACAACCCGCCTAATGGTGGACCTGCTGATACCGATATTACGAAATGGGTTGCTAGTAGGGCTAATGAATTATTAAAAAATCGTAATAAAGATGTAAAACGTATTCCTTATGAGAAAGCAATACAATCTACTACGATTCAAGAATTTGATTTCGTCACACCATATGTGAATGATTTGGAAAATATTATTGATATGGACGTTATCAAATCCTCAGGTATACGGCTTGGTGCAGATGCTCTAGGGGGAGCTGGTCTTGGTTATTGGCTGCCGATTGCAGATAAGTATGGCATTCAGATTGATATGTTAAATGGTTATCCAGATCCCACTTTTAGTTTTATGAATGTGGACGGTGATGGAAAAATACGGATGGATTGTTCTTCGCCTTATGCGATGGCTGGACTGATTGAAATGAAAGATAAATATGATCTTGCTTTTGGCAACGATGCTGATTTTGACCGTCATGGTATTGTTACGCCTAGTGTAGGATTGATGAATCCTAACCATTATCTTTCTGTTGCTATATCGTATTTATTTCAAGATCGGAAAGGGTGGAGAAGCGATGCGGCTATAGGAAAAACGTTGGTTAGTTCTTCGATGATTGATCGTGTTGCGGCTAGCCTTGGCAAAAAGTTAGCGGAGGTTCCTGTTGGTTTCAAGTGGTTTGTTAACGGATTAGTGGATGGTTCATTTGGTTTTGGTGGTGAAGAGAGTGCTGGTGCGTCTTTTCTTAAAAAAGATGGAACAGTCTGGACTACTGACAAGGATGGTATCATTTTGTGCTTATTGGCTGCAGAGATTACAGCTAAGACGGGGCGGGATCCTGGGCAACATTATCAGGAGTTAACGGGGAAATTTGGTGCGCCAGTTTATGCGCGAGTAGATGCAGTTGCTAATTTGAAGCAAAAAGCTGTATTATCTAAACTGTCAGCAGAGCAGGTAAAGGCCTCTACTCTTGCTGGTGAAATGATTACTGCTAAATTAACAAAGGCTCCGAGTAATGATGCAGAGATTGGCGGTTTAAAGGTTTGTACGGAAAATGGTTGGTTTGCAGCTCGTCCTTCCGGTACGGAAGATGTGTATAAGATATATGCAGAAAGCTTCAAAGGTGCTGCTCATCTAGAGCAGATTCAAGAAGAAGCAAAACAAATTGTGAATGATACTTTTGCTGCTGCTGGCGTCTAATTTATAAATTGATATATATAAGGTTAAGCTGAGGAAACTCGTTCAACTAAGGCTAAGTAGCGAGCCTACAGTAGGGTATTCTATCTTCGATCAAGCGACGAAAATGTATTTGCTGATAAAAATGGGTACAAAAAAACCCCTGTCAACGACAGGGGTTTTTTATGTACCATCAATTAACGGTTGTTGTTTCTGCTGAAACAGTCTCTGCAGTAAACAGGACGGTCGCCACTTGGACGGAAAGGAACTTGTGTAGTAACGCCACAAGCTGCACAAACAGCGTCATGCATTTCGCGTTGTTGGTAGTTGCCGCCACGACCGCCACCATTGTTTTGTTTGTGAATTGCTCTACATTGAGGGCAACGTCCTGGTTCGTTGGTGAACCCTTTTTCAGCAAAGAAATCTTGCTCTGAAGCTGAAAAAATAAATTGTTCTCCGCAATCACGGCATGTTAAAGTTTTGTCTTGGTTCATATATATAGCCTCCTCGAATTTATATTACCCAAATAGTTAATTTATATTACCCAAATAATTAATGGAGAATACTCTTTTTGCCTATTTAAGAACTTCTATAGTATACGATTAATTCTGATAGAAGTAAAGAACTTTATTAAGTATATTTTTATTAAGAAAAAGCCCTGCCTTGGGCAGAGCTTTTTTATATACTATTAACGGTTGTTATTTCTGCTGAAACAGTCTCTGCAGTAAACAGGACGGTCACCACTTGGACGGAAAGGAACTTGTGTAGTAATGCCACAAGCTGCACAAACAGCATCATGCATTTCGCGTTGTTGGTAGTTGCCGCCACGACCGCCACCATTGTTTTGTTTGTGAATTGCTCTACATTGAGGGCAACGTCCTGGTTCGTTGGTGAACCCTTTTTCAGCAAAGAAATCTTGCTCTGAAGCTGAAAAAATAAATTGTTCTCCGCAATCACGGCATGTTAAAGTTTTGTCTTGGTTCATGTATATAGCCTCCTCGAATCTGTTACCCAAATAGTTAATGTATTACACTCACACACTGAATCTCAATGTATCTATTTTAGGACTTCTAAAGTATAAGCGATATCTATATAAAAGTAAAGGTATTTTTCATTATATTTTATATTTATTTTTATTGTTAATAAAAATACTCAATTTACGTACTGAAATGGTTAAAAATGTGATATCCTATAAAGTGAATTTAATGAAAGATAGGAGAATTCATTATGTCCAGAGAAAAAACATATTTAATTTTTGATTCGAATATTGGTAATAATAAACCAGAAAGTATTATTAACACAGAGACGAAGTGTCCATTTTGTCATAGGGAACAGTTAGTAGATATTATCGATCAGGATGGTTCCATAATATTTATTAAAAATAAATATCCAGTTTTACTCGATACACTTCAAACCGTGATTATTGAAACAGATCAATGTAACGCAGAATTATCTACGTATCCCAAAGAGCATTTATATAAAGTATTTCATTTTGCTATAAAAAAGTGGCGAGGAATGATAGAAAGTAGAGAGTTTAAGTCCGTTCTTTTTTATAAAAATCATGGACCATATTCCGGTGGGACAATACGACATCCACATATGCAAATTGTCGGTCTAAGGAATATCGACTATACCCCAAATATAGATGTTCAAAGCTTCGAAGGGGATATCATTGATCAAAAGCATGGAGTGGAATTAAATTTATCTCATCAGCCCAAAAATGGTTTTTTTGAATTTAATATTCGATTACCTAATTTCGAACCAATCAATCAAATGGCAGATTACATACAATTAATTACTCATTATTTATTAAATAATTTCCATAAGTCATGTAAAAGTTATAATTTATTTTTTTATCAGATGAACGGTGAGATCGTAGTGAAGGTTATCCCAAGATTTGTAACATCGCCACTGTTAATTGGATACTCTATTCCACAAATTTCTAGTCGGGCAGGGGAAGTTGTCAGAGAGATACAAGAACTCTATTTAAGAAAACGATTCAGATAGAGTCTTGATGGATATAGAATCTACATCGTATATCCTAACATGGTATTTTCATTGTACGTCCATAAGAGTGCATATAAGAAGCGGTAGGGCAGTTATTATTATTAAAAATAATAGTAGCGTGGTGAATAAATTTCTTATTTAGAATATAACGTAAATCGTATATCTTTACGGATATGGAGTCAGTATTTTGCTGTTCTTCAAAATAACTAAACGGTGTAAAGTTGGTGAAAAAGTCTCCTAATGGAGTGTTTTTTGCTTGGATTGTAAAAGACGAGGATTTTTTTTGCTTAGGTAAGGTAGCATTGATTGTTAGGGATGGATAGAATGATCCGATCTCGCCCACGATGTGATGACTAGTGGTCTCTAAGACGAAATCCCATGATAAGATTCGTTTTAATGAGGGCATTACTATTATTTGCGTGATTGGTTCACTAGAAAATAAGGATTTCAGTTGTTTTTTGGCTCTACTACGTAGTAATGTTCTTATTACTATATAAAAAATCAGTATAAAAAAAGTATGCAGTGATAATTCGAACATGTCACGATGGATGGTATATAGGCTGATCATTAACACTAATAGGATCGGATCCATCACATTTAATAAGGATAAACTCTTTCTTTCTTTGCACAAAGGCCATAAAATAGCAGCTCCATGAGTATTAAAGTAATCAATGCTAATATGAGATAAACCACCCCAAAAAGCCCAACTTACAGTGGAGAGAAAATTGGCTTGGGGCATAAAAAAATGCAAAAGTGCGCCAATTAAAATAGACCAGAGAGCAATACCTGGAATGGAATGTGAGAAAGAACGATGTTGCTTGATATAAGAAAAATTACCTTTCATGTAGGCGATAATATCAAAATCAGGAGCTTGTGCACCAAGCATCGTTGCCCAGTAAATGGGATCATCTATAGAAAATTGCTGACCAGATAAACCAGCAACTGCAATACCAATGAATGCATGAGATAAGGAATCCATCACTACACCTCCTCAATTTAATTTACATAATATTATAACATGAAATGAAATGGCTGGTCTTTGGTAACTTATGTATTTAATAAATGGTAACGGAATCAGTATATAAATAAAGAAAGTCCTGTCGGCAAACACCGACAGGACTTTCTTATTATGCAATCAGTATAATTACTTTTTACCAGCTTGGTAGGATCTGTCTAAGATTTGGA
>CAXYVG010000012.1:0-54310 GCA_964292325.1 uncultured bacterium
GCCACTTAGATCACTCTAACATTTCAGCTTATATTTGCTACAGTAAAGCTTTTGCTTTGACAAATACAACTCCCCCCCGTATTGGACTTTCACCAACATTAACCTGATACTTGTCGACCTGACTGCTCATGTATGCGCTCCTTTAGATACTGATCAATGTCACTCATGGCATCCTCCAAAGGAACTGATTTTCCTTGCCTTATTTCACCTTCGGAACGTAGTAAATTCTCATACATACTCATTTTAGTCAATATTTTTTCATAATGGCTACTACTCATGACAACCATATGATTAGAGCCATTTTTCGTCAAATGCACTGGAGTATCTTGTTCAATAACAAAAGCTTCTACATCTGCCATTCTCTTTGATAATTCACTGATTGGACGAATGATAGTTTTCATTCTAGATTCACCTACTTTCGCAATTTACTTTATTATATCCGTTATTTCGGAAAATATAAAGTAAATTTTCCGATCAGAGTAATCTATAGCCTTTTCTTGCCTACTCCTTAGAATGATATACATCTGACACCCTATGATTATAGACAAAAGAAAAAGGACTCCTGTCGCACAACAGAAGCCCTAAAGAGTGAAACTATGAAGTTAACAAAAAAGATTAAACCTGCTTGTTATCAGTTTGTTCTTTTGAGTAACTATTGAAAGACTTAAAACTCATACGATCAACTTTAGACTCAATTCTATTAAGAGTATTAAAGATTCTTTCGTTAGTATCAAATTGTACTTCTCTAGCATCAAATAGAGCAGAAACTTTTAAACCTTGTTCATTCTCTAACTTTACTAGGGATTTCTTTACACTGGATAGTTCTTGTTCCATAGTGCTTTGTCTTTGGTCAATCGATGTTAATTTCTCAAGTACCAGCTTTTGGAACTCTTCATTAGTCATATGTTTGTTCCTCATTTCCCGTTATTCATTTATAACTCTATGATACCATAGAATCATCTTTTACAGAAACTTTTTTCTAATTGCAGAAACATTGCAGAAACCATGCTATTTAGACAACAAAAAAGCCCCTAGCAAAATGCTAGAGACCTTGATTTTTAATGGTGCGCCTGGAGCGATTCGAACGCCCGACCCACGCCTTAGAAGGGCGTTGCTCTATCCAGCTGAGCTACAGGCGCATATTCTTTTTAAAAAATGGAGCGGGTGAAGGGAATCGAACCCTCGTAGCTAGCTTGGAAGGCTAGTGCTCTACCATTGAGCTACACCCGCATATTTTAGGAATGATAATGGTCGGAGCGGCAGGATTCGAACCTGCGACCCCCTGGTCCCAAGCCAGGTACTCTACCAAACTGAGCCACGCCCCGTCAATCACAAGAGTTATTATAGCATATCTCCTGTTTCCTTGTCAACACTTTTTTAAAGCTGTTGACTGATCCTTAGATCACTACTTACTTTAAAATTAGCTGTGGCTGAGTTTTTCTCAACCACAGCTAACTCACAAACAATATAATAACATAATACATTTATTATGTCAAGCAATTTTCATTGCTTATTTGTTAAATAAATCTCTAATAGCTTTTTTGTTTACTTCGCGATTGATTTTCGCAATGTAATCTGTTAATTTAATTTCTTTTGGACATACTGCTATACAGTTTTGGCTATTGCCACAACTAGTAACGCCGCCTGGTTCCATTAATGCCTCAAGACGCTCATCTTTTTGATATTCGCCAATTGGATGTAAATTAAAGAGATGTGCTTGTGCTACTGCAGAAGGTCCAATAAACTCGGAACCACTGTTTACATTAGGGCAAGCCTCTAAACAACATCCACAAGTCATGCAACGAGAAATCTCATATGTTGTAGTTGCAGTCTTTGGGTTCTGACGTGGAGCATCATTATGAACTTCCCAAGTTCCATCTACCTCTACCCATCCGTGTATACGTTTTAAACTTTCAAACATTACCGAACGATCAATCATAAGGTCACGGATAACAGGGAAAGTACGAGCTGGCGCCAAACGAATTGGTTGCTCTAAATGATCAACCAGGGCCGCACAAGCTTGTTGAGCTTTACCATTAATAACCATCATGCAAGCACCGCATACTTTTTCAAGACAGTTACATTCCCAAACAACAGCAGTTGTTTTTTTGCCATCTTTTGTTACAGGGTTCTTTTGAATTTCCATAAGAGATGCAACAACATTTAGTGCAGGACGATAGTCAACTTCAAACTCTTCTATATATGGACTAGAATTCGGACCATCTTGTCTTTCTATGATAAAATGTACTTTTTTATTTGTTTCTGCCATTATTATCTACCTCCTTCTTACTCTTTCTTCGCAACAGCATAGTTACGTGCACGTGGCTTAACTAGTGAATGATCAAAATCAATATAATTGATCTTAGGTTCTTCTGTTGCTTTATCATATTCAACGACTGTGATTTTCATGAAGCGTTCGTCATCACGGTTTGGAAACTCGCGTTTATAGTGAGCTCCGCGGCTTTCATCACGCATACGAGCTGCTTTTGTTACAACTAAAGCATAAAGAATCATATTGCGAAGCTGTCTTGTGAACATAGCTTCTTGGTTTGCCCAAGTTCCTGTATCAGTTAAACCGATATTATTCCAACGTTTAAGAATTTTCTTTACTTCGGCGAAACAATAATCAAGGTCTTTGTTCACACGTTCAATGGTAACATATTTGTTCATTAAATCACCAAGTTCATGGTGAAGTTGATGAGCATTTTCTGGACCATTCATTTTTAAGATGGCATTATACTCATCTTGGCATTCTTTTGCTGCTTTTGCCAATTCCGCATCAGTAAGGTCTGAACCTTTTTCACCTAATTTAGCCCAGCGCATCGCTTCTGGACCGGAAACAGTACCTGAATAAGCCGCAGAAAGAAGCGAATTTGCACCAAGACGGTTTGCACCATGATATTGATAATCACATTCACCTGATGCCATAAGACCAGGAATATTTGTGTTATGTTTTGTATCTACCCAGATACCACCCATGGAATAGTGAACGGATGGATAAATTTGCATTGGAACTTTACGAGGGTCATCCCCAACGAATTCCGTATAAATTTCCAAAATACCGCCTAATTTACGTTCAAGGTAATCTGCTGGAATATGGGAAAGATCAAGATATACTTTATTTTCGCCATTAATACCAAGTTTTTGGTTCATACATACATCGTAAATCGCACGAGATGCTACGTCACGAGGTACAAGGTTACCATATGCAGGGTACATTTCTTCTAAGAAGTACCATGGTTTACCATCTTTGTATACCCAAACACGTCCGCCTTCACCACGACAAGCTTCCGACATCAAACGGTTTTTATCAGAACCAGGAATAGCTGTTGGATGAATCTGAATAAATTCAGGATTACCAATCAAAGCGCCTTGTTGATATACAGCAGATACTGCAGAACCGTTACAAATAGTTGAAGCAGTACATCTACCAAATACCATACCAGGACCGCCTGTTGCCAAAATAACTGTATCAGCACTGAACGCTTTGATTTCCATAGAATTCATGTTTTGTGCTACGATACCGCGACAAATTTGTTCTTTATTTTTAATAATCTTAATGAATTCCCAGAATTCATATTTCTTAACAGCGCCTTTTACTTCCCATGCACGAACTTGTTCGTCAAGTGCATAAAGAAGTTGTTGACCTGTTGTAGAACCCGAAAATAAAGTACGTTTATTTTTCTGACCACCAAAATTACGAAGATCAAGTAAACCTTCTGGTGTACGAGTAAATGTAACACCCATACGGTCAAACATTTTAATCAATTTTGGAGCCGCTTCACACATACCTTTGATTGCAGTCTGGTCGGCAAGGAAGTCACCACCATAAACTGTATCATCAAAATGTTCATAGATACTATCATTTTCACCCTTTGTATCCATGCAAGCATTCATGCCGCCTTGTGCACAAAGAGAATGAGAACGTTTTACTGGGCAATAGGAGAATAATTCTACTTCTCCGCCAGCTTCACAAATTTTAAGTGTTGCCATAAGGCCTGATAGACCGCCGCCAACAACGATAATCTTATTTTTCACTGAGCTCTCTCCTTACATTAAATTATTTTATTAGAATTTTGTAAGAGCTGCCATTCCTACACATGACATAAGAATAAATAATCCAATCGTAGCCAAACCAACTAAACGTTGTCCACGTGGACCAGCAACAATACCCCAAGTAACTGCAAAACCCCATAGACCATTGGTAAAATGGAATATAGATGATAGCAAACCAATAATATATGCACCCATCATCATTGGATTAGATAATACATTATGCATATATTCATAACCAACAAAATGTCCTGATGCTTTACCCATAATGCGTAGAGTCACTACATGATAAATAATGAAAACAAACGCAATGTATGCAGTAACACGTTGCAGATAGAACATCCAGTTATTCCAATAACCATATTGACCTACATTGTTTTTTGCTTTTAGTGCATAAACTAAACCAATAATACCATGCAAAGCAAAAGGTACTCCGATAAATAACAATTCCACTGGCACTAAAAATGGGATATTACTAATTTCATGTACGGCTTTATCAAAAACCGCTGCACCTTGCATTACATGTGAAATAGTAAATAGATGTTCCAACAAGAAACCACCCAATGCTGCCACACCTAACAGAGAATGAATACGACGAATCCAAAAATCAAATTTGTTCATGCTTTAACCTCCTGTAATATTCACGCGATTGATGCTCATTTTGTATCAACCTACATACAAAATTTTATTATTCGACATTATTTTGTATTTACCTTTAGTATTTCTAAATAAATAAAAAATTACTACTACTATTTATTTGAAAGTTATTCATCGAACAAAACTTTTCCATTTTTTGCAGGAGCACTATTGTGCCTTACCTAAGAGTACTCCTACAAAAAACATTTCTTTTCTTTTGTATTATTTATAGCCTGTCTCAATGAAGATAACTAACAAATCAACAAAGCAGTAATGGATTATATTTTGCGGTAAGGTTTTTGACCTTCCTCATAATAGTTATTGCCTTCAGAGTCAATCGCTACAATAGCAGGAAAATCTACCACTGTAAGTTTTGCCAAAGCTTCTGGTCCAAGTTCAGGATAAGCTAACACTTCATAAGCTTTAATTGATTTTGCAATCAAAGCACCTGCTCCACCAATCGCTACCATGTATGCAACGCCATTTTTCTTAATTGAATCAATAACAGCTTCTGAACGATACCCTTTGCCAATAATACCTGACAAGCCTTGTTCGATCATTGTTGGTGTATATTTATCCATACGACCAGCAGTCGTCGGACCAGCTGAACCAATAGGATCACCAGGTTTTGCAGGTGTTGGTCCTAAGTAGTACACAATTTGATTTGTGAAATCCATCGGTAATTTTTCACCACGTGCTAAGGTTTCTGTCATTACCTTGTGAGCTGCGTCCCGGGCACTATAAATGGTTCCGGTGATAAGTACACTGTCACCAGCTTTTAATGAACGTGACATTTCTTTTGTCAACGGAGTGGTAATACGTTTTACTTCTGCCATCTGAAATTTTCGCCTCCTACAGTTCAACTTCCGCATGCCGTGTAGCATGACAGTTAATATTAACAGCAACTGGAAGACCAGCAATATGAGTAGGATAGTATTCAACATTAACTGCGAGTGCAGTTGTAATACCACCTAAGCCTTGTGGACCTACACCGGTTTTGTTAACCATTTCTAACAGTTCAGCTTCCAAATTAGCATAATCTGGGTGTTCATTACGTTTATTCACAGAACGTAATAACGCTTTTTTCGCTAAAATAGTAGCTTTTTCCATTGTACCGCCTACACCCACACCAATAACCATTGGAGGACAGGCGTTTGGTCCTGCAAGTTTTACAGTATCAAGAACTACTTTTTTAAGTCCTTCTACTCCATCAGCAGGTACTAACATTTTTAATGCACTTTTATTTTCGCTACCGAAACCTTTAGGTGCTAATTTAATTTTTAGTTTGTCACCTGGTACGATGGATGTATGTAAGATAGCAGGTGTATTATTGGTTGTATTTTTGCGATTAAATAAAGGCTCAGCAACAACTGATTTACGTAAATAGCCTTCTGTATAACCTTTTGCTACACCAGCATTTACAGCCTCTTCTAAACTACCACCAACGAGATGCACATCTTGTCCAATTTCCATAAATACCACAGTCATTCCAGTGTCTTGGCAAATTGGGCGGTCTTCTTTTTTGGAGATATTTGCATTTTCCACTATTTTGCCAATGATTTCCTTACCTAAGGGTGACTCTTCTTTGCTCCCGGCTACTACTAAAGCCTCATACACATCCTCAGATAAATAATAGCAAGCATCAGTGCACATTTTTGCTATTGCCTGAGTAATTTGATCTACCTCAATTGTACGCATGCTCATCCTCCTATTCTAATATCCAAGTGTATTATATCACAAACTTTTCAGATAAACCACTCTCTATGTAAAGTGACTGAATAATACTTTAATTACTAGTATTATCAGCATTTATCGTATATTTCTTACGATTTATAATATTAAAAAATTATACATATTAAAAAAAATTTTTATTTTTTTTTTGCAAATATGTCCTTTTTGTAACATAGAGCATGTCCCGATTTCCAATACTTTGTAAAATGGACATGCTTTTGCAGCTTATTATTAGGTAGGTAAAAATTGCTTACCCGCAATACCTGGTCTAGTCATTTCTTCAGGCGATAAAATAATTTCAAGCTGATTAGCCGTCAATAGGCCTTTCTCAATCACTAATTCTTTTACAGTCTGTCCTGTTTTTAGAGCCTCTTTGGCGATAATTGAGGATTGTTCATAACCAATATGAGGTAAAAGTGCTGTAACTATGCCAACACTTTTATCAATCATTTCCCGGCAGCGTTCTTCATTGGCTTGAATACCTTTCACACATTTATAGTTTAAAGTATTGACTACATTCGTTAAAATAGTTAAGGAATTAAATAAATTGTATGCCATGACCGGTTCCATAACATTTAATTCAAATTGTCCATTTTCAACCGCTAAGCTAATTGCTAAATCGTTTCCGACAACTTGATATGCCACTTGATTTACTGTTTCAGGAATCACAGGATTAATTTTTCCCGGCATAATGGAAGAACCAGGTTGCCTTTCTGGCAAAGAAAGTTCACCGAGTCCACACCGTGGTCCAGATGCCATCAATCTTATATCGTTAGCAATTTTACAAAGAGCTAATGCCGTCACTTTGAGTGCACTTGATATTTCAGCCATTTGATCTGTATTTTGAGTAGCATCTACCAAGTTATCTGCCGACTCCATTCTTTCACCAGTTATCTGAGAAATCTCTTCGACAACAAATTGAATATACTCCGGTTCGGCATTTAAACCTGTCCCAACAGCAGTGGCTCCCATATTAATAGAATGCATATTCTTGACATTTTCCCGTATTCGTTTCATGCCTCGTTTTACCGCTTCAGCATAGGCATAAAACTCTTGCCCTAGTGTAATCGGTACAGCATCCTGCAAGTGAGTACGCCCCATTTTCAATGTATGTTGAAACGTATCGCCTTTCTCCGTAAAAGTAGTTGCCAACTCTTCAAGAGCTACCATTAGTTTTTTCGCTTTCGTAATGGTACAAATCCGCATAGCCGTTGGCATGACATCATTCGTAGACTGCGCCATATTTACATGGTTATTAGGGGAAATAAGAGCATAGTCACCTTTTTTTTCGCCTAATATTTGAAGCGCTCGATTGGCGATGACTTCATTTGTATTCATATTTATCGAAGTCCCAGCTCCACCCTGAATGCAATCCACAACAAATTGATCATGTAACTTTCCATACGTGATTTCGATTGCCGCTTGTACAATGGCTTCGCCAATTCTGCTGGGCATCCGACCAGTTCTCATATTCGCAGTAGCAGCCGCTGCCTTTACAATCGCCAGAGATTTAATAAAATCATCATTCAGTTTATGACCCGTAATAATAAAATTATCAAGCGCCCTGGTCGTTTGTACCCCATAATAAATTTCATCCGGTATTTCAATTGTGCCAAGAAAATCATATTCCATACGCATTGTATAATACCTCCAACGTTTTTCTTACCGCTAGTATAACATGTATTTTTGTATTTTGTATACATTATTTTGTATCCTTTTATGATAAAATCTTATTATTATTATTTCCAGACGATTTAAAAAGATTTATATTTTTTCCCCATAAAAAGCCCTTTTCTTTGATAACTATGCGACTGATTATCAAAGAAAAGGGCTAATGCCAATATAATCTACCTATATCGTTATCCCTCAGCAAGAAATAATAAACCTTCAATAAATTTTTTCACATTAATTTTGCCACGATATTGGCTTTTTCCTTGAATAAAATTTATTTCCTGACGTACTTCTTTGAAATCAAACAACGAAGAACTATAAGACTGAAATATTTCATTATAATAATCATCGGTACCCAAATCAGCAAGATTATGCAATCCTTTCGCAGTGGTCCGGCGCACTCTCTGTTCAATGGACTTAGCATCCTGTTCAATCTCTTTTGCGATCTGCTGATACATATCACATAACTGATAAGACTTCGTTTTAGGATTTTGGGCTAACAATAACTGTACCATTTCGTGTATATCCTTTACTCCTGCTTCCCCAATAATTCCAAGGTCGGAAAAGACTTGATATATACGATTTTTAGATACCGATTTTGCTTCTTCGGCTACTGCTGGCACTCCCTTTGAATATTGAAACATCGTTTCATGCATCAAGGACATAATCTGTTTTAATTTGCGATGTTCTTGCACTTTATTAATAACAGAAACTGTTTCTAACATATTGATCGGTTTATGAATAAAAAACTCAATACCAGCCTCATAAGCCTTCGTAATCAACGGCTCACTTGTTGTTTGCGAAACCATGATAAAAGAGGTACCTGTAGCTACGGCAGATACCTTTTTAATTAATTCTACACCATCTTGCCCGGGCAATAATAAATCAATGAGAGCAATATCTGGTTGATACTCTCGAATCAAGGCTTCTCCTTTTATCCCATCATCACATTCCTCTACAACAATTCCGAGACTATTTTGTTCAATAATTTTTTGTAGTATTTTACGAATCACCACATCATCATCAACGATCACAAAGCGCGACGACATGTAAACACCTACTTTCTTACACAACATATACTAGAACGAGGAAGAGTAATAAAAAACTTTGTACGCAATCCTAGTCGCGATTCAACCCGAATCGTACCACCTAATAGCTCAATATAGTTTTTGACATGGGATAATCCTAGACCTGTTGAAATTCTACCTGTGTGCGGCGAAAATTTAGTAGAATAACCAGGATCAAAAATCAAATCAAACTCGTTCTCATCAATACCAGTCCCATTATCTTCCACACAAAACAGCACGTCTTGTTCTACACTTTTTTGTGTAACCCGAATGATCCCACAATCACCGCAAGCTTCAATCGCATTGATGATCAGATTATCTAATATCGATACTAACGTATAATGTTTATCCGTAATAAAATCATCTGTTACTTCATAACTAATGCTCATGTTTTTGCCCATAACATTTAGATAACGAATGGTATTTTGCTCAATAATAAATAGTATTTCTGACAATTTTACATCTTGAGTTTTAGTTGATGACCTAAGTATATTTTCCATGCCCGTTATGACGCGATAGTAATCTTTTTTCACCTCATGAATTTCTCTAGCGACAGCAAGAGCCTGATCCCCTGACACAATCTCCACCTCTTCTCCCTCTGGTTCTTTTGAGGTTAATCGTTTATAGAGCCAATATGCTTTTTCCATCACATTCTCAATATCTTGAGATGATTTTTCAAGGTAAAACAATTCACTCTTTAATTGGGCTATCATGACGGTTTGTTCAATATAACGTTCGGCTTGGTCATTCGCTAAAATGAATGATTGATACTGTTTCAGTGCATAATAGCCAATAAGTGCTAAAATAGCTCGCATAACGGCCACTGCTACAATACTCGGAAAAACAACTGCAAATTTTGAAACCACTAATTCCGAACGAAAGACAAGCTCTACCATATTACTGATAATATCCGTTATGCTGAGCAATAATAGCAAGGCCAATACATTATCGTTGCGCTCTCGAATCGATAAAAAATAAAATAATAGAGCAAACGCTATATAATATGCCAGTGCTGGCAAATTGAACATCACGGCTACCGAAACATCATATCCACCCGTCATAAAATAATCTGTAGTGATACGAAAAATTAAAATGACTAGCCCCGTAATAACCGTTCCTGAAATGATCGGAATTTGTCGAAAATGCAATAGAAATGTCATTAGTAATATAATAGCAAATGTAAACCGAAAATAACTACCAAAAGGATAAATATAGATAATACTGCTTAATGATACCAATAATACGGTATTCACTAGCGGTTTGTTGTTCCGTAATAATTCCTGCATTCTTTTTAAGATCAATATCCTCCCCTCCCGCAGAATATAACTCTGCTCAAAAAAATTCGACATTTTACTATTAAACTCCTACTACAATCTAATTGTTCTTCTTTTTTCTAACTTTGCTGATAATATTTAGTCGTTTTTTGTAGTTTAGTAAAGATATGCACACTATAATATAATAATGCCAATATGAATATCGGATCTAATATGAATATCGGATCTATTTATTGTCTCTAAAATTCAAAATTGTATAACAAGGAGGAATCGTTATGGAAAATAAAAAAAATAGAATTGGTCTTTCGGCTCAAATTTTCATTGCTCTCATTCTAGGTGTAGTGTTTGGTTATGTTTTCCCTGACTATGGTCAAGCATTAAAACCTATTGGCGATGCTTTTATTCGTATGATCAAGATGATTGTTGTGCCCCTTATCTTCAGTTCGTTGGTTATGGGAATTGCCGGAACGGGCGATTTTAAACAATTAGGTCGACTAGGTGCAAAAGCTATCATCTGGTTTGAAGTAGCTACTACAATCGCTTTGTTTGTCGGGTTGTTAGTTGCGAATGTATTCCAACCAGGTGTGGGAGTTACCATTACAGCTAGCGATCCGAGCGCTACTGCTAACATGGCTAAAAAGTCAATTGATATGGTTACTATGCTGATTAATATCGTGCCAACCAACATAGTGGATGCCATGAGTCGCGGTGATATGCTACAGATTATTCTGTTCTCCTGTTTCTTTGGTGTGGCAGCGGCACATATAGGTGAAAAAGGCAAACCAGTCGTGTCATTAGCAACTAGTGTTGCGGAAGTTATGTTCCAATTTACTGGCTATGTTATGAAACTTGCTCCTCTGGGTGTATTTGGCAGTATTGCTTATACTGTAGGTAAATTTGGCTTAGCAATGTTAATTCCTTTAGCTAAATTGATCTTCTCGCTATATTTTGCTCTGATATTCTTTGTCTTCTTATTATTAATATTTGCAACAGTCGTAACAAAAGTAAATTGTTTCCACTTACTGAGGGCTCTTAAAGAACCAGTTCTACTTGCTTTTTCTACTGCGGCAAGCGAAGCGGCTTTGCCAATTGCTATGGAAAAACTGCAGAAGTTCGGCGTCCCTAAACATATTGTTACCTTTGTATTGCCGACCGGTTATACTTTTAACCTAGATGGTTCTACGCTATATAGTTGTCTGGCAGTTGTTTTTCTTGCCCAGATGTACGGTATCGATTTCCCCCTACAAACCCAACTTGTCATGTTATTAACGCTGATGCTCTCGACAAAAGGGATCGCGGCGGTTCCTGGAGCATCACTTATCGTTATTGCTGGTACAGCTGCTGCCTTTGGCTTGCCAGTAGAAGGAATTGCGATTATTCTTGGCGTTGATAGAATTTTAGATATGGCTCGTACGGCCTGTAACGTAATTGGTAACTGTATTGCTACTGTTGTTGTAGCTCGCTGGGAAAATGAACTACCTAATGAAGTTCTTCAAGTAGCTTATACAAAAGATTATGATAACTAATCAATACTCTTTGTAAAAAAGTGGGCGTCTAATTTATGTGATACATAAATCAGATGCCCACTTTTTTATTTTCGGGAATTCTGTGGGGGTAGAATCCCCTACTGAATCCCCGATGTTCAGCTAAACCGTATAGTATAGCGAATGTCACTCAATTAAATCAATCCCTACCATTCTCATCAAATATTTCGCATTGGTAGTTGTGCAACATCCCATACGTAGTTTATAGTCAAACAATATTTCTCCATCTTTGTACTCTTCCATAAAATGATAATTCGTCGCTCGCATAACAGGGTCCGTTATTACATTACATAACTCCAAATCATGTGTCGATATGAACCCCATGATCCAATCTTTATTCAAGCTTTTTACGACACTGATTGCTCCAATGATCCTGTCATTTGAGTTGGTACCACGAAAAATTTCATCAATCAAAAAAATCATAGCCCTTTGCTGCTTAGAATGATCTAATATCTTTTTAATCCTTAATAATTCGCCATAAAAAGTGGATATTCCATTCCCTAAATCATCCTGTATCCTCATTGAAGTAAAGATATCCATCACGGAACAATGTAACGTATCCGCACAGACTGGCGCTCCTGCATATGCTAGCACTAGATTGATACCAATCGTGCGAAGCCATGTAGTTTTTCCTGACATATTCGAGCCTGTAATGATACCAATTTCGTTCGTACTACTCGCAGTATTACAAACACGTTTTTCTGAAGGAATGAGAGGATGTCCAATTTTTTCGCCAATAAAAACTAATTTTTCATTAGTAAATGTCGGATATCCCCATTCCGGTTGCAAACGCCCTATGAGTGCTAAACTAGCAATCGCTTCAAACTCACCGATAGCATACAGCCATTTATCAATCGAAACTCCATATTGTTTCTTCCAATTTTCTAGAGAAAATACACAATGATAGTCCCAAAGCAATATAAAATTTAAGATAACATAACTAATCGCATTATATCGCAAATCGATTCTTTCAATAATGCGTTCTAATTGTTGTATTCCCTTTGATGCCAATTCATGATTACTGATCAATTGGCATTTTATTTTCACTAATTCCGGATTATTAAACTCTTCTGCTTCGATTACGTTGATTAGCTTTTCATAAATTTTTATATTATCTCTAAATTTGTGAATCGGGTTTAAGATGGCAGAAACTTTTCTATAACCAATACCAGTAATAGCGATTTGAAGTAAAATAAGAACTTTTACGATATCAGTAGAAATCGTATCGTCCAATAAAACCAGGATAATCGCTACGATTGTTATACTGGGAAGTAAAAAAAATCCGATTCGAATCCGATTCATCGTAAACAATGGCGTCAAATCTTCGATATATTGTATTAGCAGTTTTGGATTACTACTACTTCCTGTGGCAAGCATTCCTTCGCATTGCAATGCCTCGCAAAAATCTTTTTTCAAAGCGAGCTCACAAACAGCCTGTTGCCGTTCTTCTATTGCCATACTACTTTTTTCAGGTCTAGACAGCATACTTTTAAGTATCTGTCGCCCATAATAGGTGTTGGTTGCATTCATCCACTGAAATAAGGACTTAGGTCCAAAGATATCTAAATCATTGACAAAAGGATGCTTATCGTCCATAAATTCGTTTCCATCATCGACAAAATGTGTCCACTCATTCGTGATCCTTGCCAAGTCCCTCTGATTGATTTTTATTTTGCATCGAGTTCTTTTTAGCAGTTCATTTAGTTTTCGATGCCTTCGAACCAAATAAATAAAGCTAAGAACAGTCGCTAATAACGCAACTTCACCATATATAAGAAATCCTGTACTAATAGAAAAATAAGCGATAGCAAGCCCAACAACAACAATCATCAGTCGTTGATTACTCATTGTATTCGATCTTTTCTTTTGCCCTTTTTCTATCTCCGTATAATGAGCAATGTCTTTGATAATTTGTTCTTTTACATCAATATACATACGCTATCAAATTCCTTCCAACTACGGATGTAACTTCACAACTGTTCCAGCAATCTGTCCCTTTATATCAATCTCAATAATGCCGCAGCTACCATGAGTCCCATAAGCACTACCAGGATTAAAAAGCAGCATTCCTTGATACCAACAATTATCAGGCACATGAGTATGTCCATAAACAACAATATCGACATCATGTAGTTTCCCTACCTGCGCTACATGATACGTATCTTGCTTTACGCTATAGCGATGCCCGTGCGTAAGCAAAATTTTCTTCTCTGCCACGTTTATAAACTCCTCCAGCTTAGCAGTGGTTTTATGATCACAATTACCCCGAACAGCGATCACTGGTACTGTTACTAAGCTTTCTAAATACTCTGCATCCTCACTACAGTCACCAGCATGTAGCCATAGATCTACATTCGTAACCAACTTTACTACATGGTGAAGAGCATTGCGATCTCCATGTGTATCACTGATAACTCCGATTCTCATTTTAGATATCCTCCGAGTTTAGTAACCATATTGCGTAATGCTTCGCCTCGATGACTGATGGCATTTTTCTCACTCTTTGAAAGTTCTGCCATTGTTTTACCAAGCTGTGGAACATAAAAAAGACAATCATAGCCAAAACCGCCTGTACCTTGTCGTTCTTTACCAATTATACCCGAGCAAATACCATCCGTTGTCAGACATTCGCCATCAACATCTACAAAAGCCAAAACGCAACGAAATCGAGCAGTCCGTTTTTCTAGCTGCACATTACTTAACTCTGCTAAAAGCTTTTGATTATTATCATCATCACTTGCAGTTTCTCCAGCATAGCGAGCGGAATAAATACCGGGTGCACCGCTTAAAACATCTACTTCTAAACCTGAATCATCAGCCAGACAAGCCTTACCAGTATGTTTTGCATAATACCTAGCTTTGAGCAAGGCATTTTCTTCAAAAGTAGCACCATCTTCCACTGGCTCTGGAATCGGCGGAAAATCACTAAGAGCTAATATTTTGACAGGAAATTTCGATAAAGAAAGTACAATTTCAGCAATTTTTCCCTTATTGCCGGTAGCAACCACTATCTCTTTCATTCACGCCCTACTTTCCATGACAGAGGCCCTAAGATGTCTTTTTGATAATCAATGAGTTTCCCCACTGATTTTTCAGCAACTGCCAGCATTTGGTTTAATTCACTTCGGTTAAAAGGACGTTTTTCCCCTGTACCTTGTACTTCTACAAACTCCCCGCTACCTGTCATGACTACATTCATATCCACAATGGCAGCCGAATCTTCTTCATAACACAAATCAGCAATCACACCCTCTTTAATCACACCAATGCTAACAGCCGCCAAAAAATCTTTTACCGGAAAAGGCTTATCTGTATTGGTATAAATGCTATTGATCGCATCCACTAATGCAATAAAAGAGCCTGTAATCGCAGCCGTCCGTGTACCACCATCAGCTTGAATGACATCACAATCAATCCAAATGGTTCGTTCACCTAATGCTTTCAAATCCACAACACTGCGCAATGCCCGACCAATCAACCGTTGAATCTCATGAGTGCGCCCCGTGACTTTACCCCTTGATGATTCACGTACATTACGTACTTGCGTAGAACGTGGTAATAGCGAATATTCGGCATTAATCCAACCTGCACCTGACCCCTTCATAAAATGCGGTACTTTTTCCTCAATCGTAGCAGCGCAGATCACTTTGGTATTTCCCACTTCAATCAGCACAGAACCTTCAGGATATTTTAAATAATTACGTGTAATCTTCACACTGCGCATTTCATCGGCTTGACGACCATCTGTTCTTTTCATATTATTCCTCCATTATTAGAAAATGTAAATCTATAGTTTTTCGAATATATCTTCATATTTATTTTGCACAAAATAATGTTGATACTTGCCCTGCTTCTTGGCTTTATGAACAGTATCAACTGCCATTTGCCGACAATGCGGACAAGCCTCGCGGGAAATCACAGCCGCAAATGCCGACTTAAAACCAAATCCAGCCCCCTGCGCCTCTGTGCCAATTGTAAGATAACCAGAGCACTTCGGACACAATCGCACCATTTCTATTTGTCTTTCATTAATTCCCTGTTCATCATAGTAAATCGTGCGAGTCCTTTGCCAAAAATCACCAGACTTCGCTAGAGCCTCCTGTCTGAGTTTCTCCTTCATCGCCCACATTCCCTGCCGTTCTTTGATCAACTGATCAATGTATCTCGTGACAGAAGAAGATTGTGATGGGCATTTATTAATATTGGGCTCTATTACCTTACTATAATCTAGCCCAGCCATTGCCAAAATAATCCCTACATTTACATAGGGCAAAGCCTCTTCAATCGAATATCCACCTTCTAATACCGCAATATCAGCTTTCAGCTTATCCGCTAACGAAGCATAGCCTTGCGCTGTAATTGCCATATTGGCTAGAGGATCACTATAATGATTATCCTGCCCTGCTGAATTAATGATAATGTCCGGCTGAAAGTCAGCTAATACTGGCATAATCAAATGGTCTAGTACTTGATGCAGGCCATCATCTGTCGTTCCGGGTGGCAAAGGTAAATTGATCGTACTGCCAAGAGCCATCGGACTACCCATTTCATCAGTGAAACCAGTGCCAGGATACAATGTACGCCCATCTTGATGAAACGAAATAAATAATGTATCTGGATCATGATAAAAGATATCTTGCGTACCATCACCATGATGTACATCGGTATCCACAATCGCAACTTTTCGAATACCATATGTCTTGCGTAAATATTCCACCATAATGGCTTCTATATTAATCGTACAAAAGCCTCGTGTACCATGAACCACTCGCATGGCATGGTGACCAGGAGGACGAACTAACGCAAATGACCGCTCCACCTCGCGTCTCATTACCGCATCCGCTGCCGCAATCGTTCCACCTGCTGATACCAAATGGGCATCCGTAATCAAAGAAGAAATATCCGGCACCCCGAAATGGACACGTTCAATATCTTGGTAGGTAGCAATCTTAGGTTTGTATTCCCGTATACTAGGCATATCGAGTAGCCCTTCTTCGACAATCTGATCACGTGTATAGAGCAGCCGTTCTTCCCGTTCAGGATGAGTCGGACTGATGGCCCAATCAAAAGCTGGGAAAAAGACTAATCCTAACTTGTTGCTGCTCATCACATCTCCTCCTTAAAACCCATTAATACACCCGGTTTAATCTGCAATCGGCAAGTTATAATCTTCCCGATGGTACTAAACCCGCGAATTACATTAAACTCTTCTGACTGTATCATTTCAATTTCACCAAGCGCAATTCCTCTTATCATGGCTAGTTCCACTAAATGCTTTTCTGCCAATTGATAAGCATCTGCTAGCACAAAGTTATTCCTTGGTATCTTATTTTTTATCCCCAATTCCGCTACCGTATAGTAGCCTTCGGCAGTATCAGCACGTAATGTAATATCAACCGTCGATCTAGCAACAGCGGCCCCGATCGCATTCGCCACCATTCCCTGCCGCGGTATCTCATAACTAAGACCTAAATGTTTGGCAAGCATGGGTACGATTCCTGTTGCCGCTCCACCAACACCAATGACCTTTTGCACGCTGATTTTTGTACCATGAACAATATCTTCGACACGATATACGGGCCTTGCAGCTTGCTCAGTAAGCATATCTCCAATACCACGGCTAAGGATTGCAATCACCTCTTCGAGTACACTAGTGGCAACCTCTGTAGGCGTTTGTCCAGCAATCGCGACTTTTTCCATTGCACCTACTGCCAATTGGCGATTCCCAAAATCAATGATCCCGGCTACAATCATAGCATCCGTCACAGTAGGCTGCGCACCACCCACTGCCATCGCGGGTCCTAATCGCATCGGACCCACTTTGAGTATACCGTCTTCGCGGCGTACAAAACTATCACCACCAAGACCTAGCGAATGAAGTCGAAACGATCGCAGTGCTGTTGCAAATCCATCCACACTAGCGCCCCCTTCGGCAAATAACGGTATCCCATTTTGCCATAACGCAATATCAGTAGTTGTCCCCCCAATATCAACCGATACGGCTGGAATGGACGTAGGATTCATCGCCATGATTCCTAGCACACTAGCTGCAGGTCCTGTAAAAATCGCCTCAACAGGATACTCTCTAGCAACAGACAGTGGTAAAGTTCCACCATCTGCCTTCAATACATATACAGGAGAAGAAATTCCCCTTGCCTGTAGCGCAAGTTCCACGGAAGTCGCAAATTCATTAAAATGCCTCCACACCGCAGCATTATAATATGCGGAATTGGTACGCCGAAGAAAATTTAAAGTACCTGCTACTGCCGATCCCACCGTAATATGCCTAGGATTTACTTGCTGCTTTACCCACTGCGCTACTTGCCGTTCATAATGAGGATTGCGCACAGAAAATTTCCCGGAAATAGCAAATACATCAGATTTTGCAAATTGCTGACATGCCGCTATAACTTCTTCTTGCCTAGGCGCAGCCACCTCATGCCCACGATGATCAATGTAACCTGACAAAACGTAAGGTTCTACAGGAAGTGCTGATGTAATATTCATACCGGGTCCCGGCATGATACACAAACCAACAGCATCCATTTTTTTCTCCACGAGTGCATTGGTCACAATGGTTGTTGATAAGGCAATTCGCGTGAAATCTTTACTACCTACTTCTGCTACCACATGATCAATAGCCCTCAAAATACCTTCTAATAAATTGCCATGCGTAGTAGGCGTTTTCACTACACTAATTACTTTTCCTGAACGCAATACTGCCCCATCGGTAAAAGTTCCGCCCACATCAAGTCCTAATAACATAGTATCGCCTCTTTTCCTGAGTATGTACTTTGAAAATAGCAAACAACATGGATAGACAATAAAGAGGATAGCATTTTAGTCTATCCTCTTTAATAATTCACTACTCGGCAAAAGCACAAAATTTATACCATTTCAGCCCTTTTTTCTGCAGTTGCGTAATTTTTTATAATAACAATTGGCGTGCGTTGTGAAGCATTCCCAAAAGGATTGTCAATTAAAATACGTGCCAAATTGTTAGGCTCAAGACCTTCTGATATGCCAACAACTCTTGCTCTTTTCAAATCATTAACATCGGCAACTACTGCCCCATAGCAACCTAAGCGCTTCTTGATTTCTTCTGCTACTTCTTTAGGATTTTCAGGACCATACACCAAACACTTGTCAAAAGGAGGCATTGTCCCCGTCACATCATCGATTAAAGGAGCTTGTGGACCGGCTAGTTCATAAAAAACTCCATTTCTACCGATGATCTTGGCTAACATACCAATTAACAACGCAAATAAAATTCGCCACTTTCCTTCCGCATCCATTGCGGATTGCATGCCATAGACACTCGACAAACTACCTTCTTGCGGGATAAAACGACAGAGGATTCTTGCCAAAAAGCATACCTTTAGGTCTTCTGGTCTAGTGATACGTCCTTGCGTAATCGCCACAACACTTTCTGCTACGGATACCACATCATCGGGGCCTACATCATCCTTAGCATATTTTTCAATCATATCTACAATATTATCTTTATCTGTCAAAATACGTGTACGTACTGGTTTTAGTTCAAGTTCGGCCATTACGATTCCTCCTACTTTGCAGCACTTTTTGTCTGCATAGCATTCATTATTTCTGTGCACTTCATAATCATCCGCGTCTTATGAATATACCAAGGAGTACGTGCTACAATCTGGTATACAATATCAATTGCCATATCCACCGTCAGCTCAGCCATCTGTCCAAGAGCCTCTTCAATACCGCCCTCTTTTGCTGTAAATTTGACAGTAACAACCACTGTATCCCCCTCACCTGCAAGGATAATCACGGATTCAAAATAATTATCAGTCCGAGGAGGAGCACTGAGTAATTCCAATCTCGAACTAACTTCTACACCATCAAACTGTTCATGAGGCAATAGATGACGTGGATAAGCATCCATAATCGTTCCGCCCTGCGTACCCTTATTGATAAATGGTACTTTACATGAAAAAGTAGCGGTTTTCTCCGTCAACTCCTCCAAAGCAAAATCAGTCCGCTCATCAACCAAAAATTCAAACTCTGCATCTCCTTGACGAGCAATAAATAGCCATATAGCAATTGCCACGACGAGAGCTACTAATAAAATCGTTATCAAGAATTCCACACCAAGGCCTCCACTTCTAAGAAATTTTCTTTTATGTATGTTTGTGCAAGTTCACCAAATCAAATTCCATTTGCGCTGTATCCAGCATAAAGTCAGCCATTTTTTTTGCCTGCTCGATGTCTGCTGAAAAACATAATCGCACGCTACCACTTTTCTTAACCGCCAGCTGTTGCTTTTTTTGCAAAATATGATACGCATCAAGCGCTGTTTCCTTAGCAGGATTAATGATCTTCACATTTTCTCCTACCATTGTCTCAATCACTGGGCTGACAAAAGGATAATGGGTACACCCTAGAATGATCACATCGACACTCGCTTGTTGCAACGGTAGCAGATATTCTGCCACTGCCTTCTCTATTTCAGCTCCTTTCACCTGCTCACGTTCAATCAGTGGTACTAATTTGGGACAAGCTACAGGATACGCTAAAGCATCTGGATCTTTCGCTAGCACAGTCTGTGCATGCTTACCACTAGCAATCGTTGCTTGCGTTGCCATGATACCGATTTTTCTACTCTTACTGATGCTTAATGCCAAATCTACACCAGCATCCACCCCTACCAAAGCAAATGAATATTGACCTCTAGCCATTTCAATCCCTAAGGCTGTCATGGTATTACAGGCAACTACTGCCATTTTGACTTTCTGCTTCGCAAAAAACTGTAAAATTTGATGCATAAACTCAATGATCTGCTCTTTCGATCTTGGTCCATAGGGTGCTCGAGCCGTATCACCAAAATATATAAAATCTTCCCCGGGCATGAGCTCTATTAGTTCTTTTACAACAGTCAGCCCACCTATCCCTGAATCAAAAACACCAATCGGTGCATTATTACTCAAATCCCTGGACCTCCTACGAAAATATTGCAACTATATTATATGCATTTTTTACTCTTTACTTTCACTGCTTGCCTGCAATTTACTATAATATTTACTAGGGAGACGAATTATTTTGCCATTCATATTCGTGAAAAGGTTTTGCGTACGGCCAGTCGCCAACAATAGTCGATCTACTTCTCTTAAAACCTTATAGGTAAATATCATTTTTACAGGTGACACTTCGACCAATGTCGTTTCAATCAAAATCTGATCATCAAATTTAGCGGAAGATTTATATTGGCAATCAACATCCGTAATCGGGAAAACAATCCCCTCTGCCATTAATTCTGTCAAAAGAATTTCGGCTTGCCTTAAATACTCGACCCGCCCCATTTCAAACCAGCGGAAATAATTGGCATGATGTACCACACCCATCATATCAGTTTCCACAAAACGAACCTTTTCTCGTACGGTAATCATATCATAGACCCTCACTCATCCATTATTTTCTCTAAAAAGCAAAGTGCAAAACAAAAAAGCACGCCACAGGCATGCATATAGATCAAATAATAGGATTTCTTCATTCTTCTCTAAAAATCACAAGCACTCTAAATCTTTACGCCCAAGGGTTATATGCCTTTCCCTTGCGAATAAACGCAATTTAAAACCTCGTACACTATGTTATTTTATATTATTTTTCAGGTTTTTTCAACGTTTATTTAAAAATATAAAAAATATAAAAATCATCTATTCATCGCATAATATTATGAAGGTGTTGTCTAGTAGGATGCGGAATATAATTGTAATATCCTATATAATTTTCAATTTGTATTCTAATATCAATAAGATGATGCAATGCACTGAAAACAAACAAATATTGATGAAAGAGGTAATGAGATATGATCGCAATTACAGAGGAACTTTTAAAAAGTGTTGAAGATTTCAAATACAATCTACAACAATATCAGGAAGGTAAATTAGAAAATCTGAAATCCTTTACTTCGATTATGGGCATTTATAAAGAAGGCCCCCAAGACACCTATATGGTCAGGCCAAGAATTGCCGGTGGAGTCACAACAATAGCGCAATTACAAGCAATCAGTACAATTGCTAAAAAATATCAAATTAAGATACGTTTTACAACAAGGCAAGATCTTCAATTTCATTCTGTGAAACTCGAAAAGTTACCTCATGTATTAGATGATCTAGTACAATGTGGGTTGATTACGAGAGGTGCTGGTGGCGATGGCGTAAGAAATGTTGCCTGCTCTCCTCTTGCGGGAGTGGCACAAGATGAAATTTTTGATGTAACTCCTTATATGAAAAGCGTTACGAATTTTATGATGAAAGATCCTGCCAATCTTAAATTGCCAAGAAAATATAAAATAGCATTTTCAAACAGCGTAGAAGATACCGCAAATGCTACGATCGCTGATATTGGTTTTATCGCAAAAATAGTAAATGGCAAAAGAGGCTTTGCAGTATACGGAGGCGGTGGTCTTGGCGGCAATGCCAAATTAGCTTTAAAACTTGAGGACTTCATTGCAGATACAGAAGCATTATACTATATAGAAGCTATGAAACTGGTTTTTGCCAGAGAAGGAGATCGAACCAATCGTCACAAGGCCAGATTACGATTTGTTGTCCAACGATTAGGCGAAGAAGAATTTATCAAGATGTTTAACAATGAACTCGCTCAATTAAAAGCTTCTGGGCAAGATTTAACACTTCATATCGCTCCCACAGAAGAAAACTTACAAAGCACTATCCAAAATCATCAATCACCATGGGATCATAAATATAAAAACGTACTATTTCCACAAAAACAAACTGGATATTATTCTTTATATATTCATCCAAGCCAAGCAACAATTACGACTCACAATCTAGATAACACTTTGAATTACCTAGCAAATTTAGATTATGAAGTATCTGTGCGATTGACTTTAACGCAAGGATTTTTTGTCAGAGATCTAAAAGAAAAAGATGTACAAGGCTTACTAGACATAGTATCTATATTCTCCTCTCTATTTAATCTAGAAAATTCGGTTGTATGCGCCGGTCCGACCATTTGCAATTTTGGTATTAATAATTCTCAAGAGTTATCAAGCAGTATTTTGGAAACCTTTAAGAATACATCGGATGATATCAAAGCAGCATTACCAAGGATTCGGATATCAGGTTGCCCTAATTCTTGTGCACAACATCAAAAAGGTCTTATTGGATTTACGGGAAGAAAAACCCGTACCGAAAATGGACTAATCCCAACCTATTCCATCTCTTTTAACGGAAAAGTCGGTCCTGATGTAGCAAGATTTGGCGATGTTTATGGGAATATCCCTGCCGAAAAAATACCAAACCTGCTACTAGAGTTAGCGAAATTAAAAGTACATTCCGGCTATACATGTTTTGTTGAATTCATAAAAGCTAAAAACGTAGAAGTAAAAGAACTAGTGGCAACATATTCTGTATAGGAACGCAGCCAAGGAGGGCGACCTTAGAAAAATTCGAGGTCGCCCTTCTTAGCTATATGATCGTCTATAACAAAAAAACAAGATATTGCCACCTATATCGGCATAATCTTGTCACTATTCATTCTATAAATCATAACCGAAATATCGAAGCATCGACTAACGTTTCTAATGATGATACACCAAGAATTTTCTTTACCCTAGCAAAAAAATAGCAAAAAAGAGTAACCGTACTTTGATTTGATAATGCCAATAATACCTCTGTTGCTTTTCTATATTGCTCCTCATTTGCATCTGCATTGACATAGTTATATAAATCTAAGGCAGTCGTTGCATTTTCAAATAATCTCTCCACAGGATTTGAAAAATAAATTTTACCTCTTTTCAAATTTAAAAATTCCTCTAAATGCTTTTCTACCCATAATTCATATTTTTTATGTCCATCAAATAATTGACACTTTGCATGATGAGGCACGCACATATCTTGCACTAAATGAGCTGCAGCACCTAAATAAAATACCGCTTCTTCCATACACCCTAGTCTCACATATTTCAGTGCTGTATTCATAAATTCCAAATAATCCAAAGCAGCGTTTGAAAAATGCCAAAAACCACGCCGAGTTTGCGGATGTAAAAAATGGTGAATATTTTTCCAGTTTAAATCCGCCCACACTACCCCATTTTGCAGTTGCTTATAATATGCACCCAGCAGCATCACTTCATTAATAAAACCATTTTCTTGTAACATATTTAATGCTTGGTCATTACAAAATTGATGCGTAATACAATAAGAATGATCAATTGATTGCAGTGTAGGGTCATCGATAAAAGTGATGGTCTTTATACTAGCTTCCACTACCGCTTTCAGCATCATCGTACACCTACTTTCCAGTATTCATAACTAGACACCATTTGCTTTGCACTACTCTCCGCAAAAATATTGAGTTGTTTCGTGATCGTGATACCTGCATATTGAGGACTAATTTCAGCACATTTTTGTTGCATTCTTTTTACCATCTCTGGTTTATCAAATATCACATCATTCATTGTTGATATCAGATCTTTTTCTTCCTGAATCCATAATGCCGAACCTTGTTGCTGAAGATAACTGGAATTTTCTTCTTCTTGCCCAGGTAAGGGATTCAGTAGAATCATCGGTAGATGTACCGCCAAGGCTTCACTACAAGTAAGACCTCCGGGCTTCGTGATTAATACATCCGCTTGTTTCATCAGCATTGCAATGTGAGGTGAAAACGGTAACACGGTAATATCGTTACTTAATGATTTCGCTAGAAACTGTAACTGTTTCTTTAGTTCTTCATTTTTCCCTGCCACAACGGTCACCTTTACAGGTTTCGGTAATTGTTCCAATTTGCATAAAGTGGTTTGCATCCGTCCAAAACCTAATCCTCCACCCATAACCAATATGTGGGGAACTTGATTCATGGCTCTTGTTTCCGTTGGTTTAAAATCACTACCAACAGGAATTCCGCTAATCGTAATCCTATCATGAGAAATACCATGTTGCATCAAAGTTTTTTCCATAACCTCATTCGCAACAAAATAATGATCAACCCCATTAGCAATCCACCAAGGATGTACCGCAAAATCGGTAATGACTCCTGACACTATATAACTGAGTTTTTTCTTACGACACAATGCAGCAGCAGCTCCCAAGGGAAAAGGATGTGTACACACCACTATATGTGGACGATAGCGGGCAATCAGACCAGCCATTGTATTTTGATTAGCTGCATTAATAAAATCAATCACTTTACGAGTCTGTTGATTTTCCGTAATTTTATATAATTCTTTATATAGATTAGGTGCAACTTTCAGCATGCCATAATAAGAGGATTTCATCAAATTCATCAGTTCGATTTGCAAACGATTTAACTTGGGATAGCGAAACTGACCCACCTGTAGAAAATCAACCACTTCAACCGAATTCGAGTCATTTTTCTTTAATTGCTCATAGATCGCTGAACCCGCCTGCATGTGTCCATTTCCAATTGATGTAGAGACAATGAGAATCTTTGTTGATTTCATACCCACACCTCTTTTTTTTCAATACTATCAGGCTAATTAATACCCTCGCTTTTATCTTGACAATATCATAATGGCTATAAAATTAAATTATGATTATATTAATTTTTAGTTAAATATATACGAAGAAGAGGCTACCTCAAAAATTTTGAGGTAGCCTCTTCTTCACTACAACATTATTCAACTTTAGCTGCTTCTATTGGAGCAACTTTCTTTTCTGCTTTTTTCTTCTTTTTTTCCTTGTTCTTTGGGCTTTTATCTCCCATATTGAACATCTCCCTTTTATAACAATCGAACTACATTAGTAGTATAACATAGTTTATCTTTTCGCGACTTTACTTCTACGATCACATGATAGCATACTACATTCCGTATACAGTTAAAACCTTAAAATAGTATGTTTTTCATATAAATTCTTACTATTTCACCAGATTACTAGCTAATAAGGTATGATGTGAAAAATAATTAATAGCAAGAAATACTTTCATCACTACACGAAGAAATTAATAACGAAAAGAACATGGAACATTGACTACACACTTGCCGCATACTTCACTTCCGGTACTATTGGCCTCTTGTCCACCTTCATCATGATAGGAACTGCCAAATTCTCTATAAATCTCAGCATTTTTCATACAAACTTGAAAACATTTCTTTCGGTCATATCCAGCAAGAGTCAAGGCTCCTGATGGACAGTGTTTCACGCATACTCCACAGATACCTTTACTTTTGTATAAGCAATATTCTTCTTGGGCGATAGCATCGGGCATCATATCCAAATTAGTAACTACTGTACCATAACGTCCACAACAGCCGTTTTTACTGATTAGCATATTATTGATACCAAAAGTCCCTAGTCCAGCAATTCTTGCAATATGACGTTGCGACCAATTACTCATTAGCTTATCTCGATCAAAGGTAGTTGCCTCTTTTGTTACCGCTGCCTTATACCCCATTTTTTCTAATTCTTTGATTAAATAGCCATTCAATTCACCTAGCATTGCATTTGTCTCTTCATAGGTTCGTGCCCATTGTAAAGAGGCTATATCCCCAGCTTCTTTATTAGTATCTGCAAGCTCCTTAGTAAATGGAATAAAATAAGCAATGATAATGGTTGCTTTCTCTAGAACCTCACTAGGCATAACATGTTTTTCAGAAATGATATCTTTTAATTTATAAATATCCGGATGATTGGCATCGGCAAAGCCTACTAACGGCTCACCCCATTTTGATGTAATCTCTGTTTTTTTCTGATATTCACAAACATAGTTTTGCACCATATTGGTTATTGTTTTTTTTAGTTGCATTTTTACTCCCATCTATACATGACGCACTAAGTAAATACTATCTATATTGTTAGCGTGTTATATATATCATTGAATATTCTTATTACCTTTTAGTGTAACACCGCGATTATGAATATTCAATGTAATGGTAGCCGATATATTGCACCTATTTTTACGGTCTACTCTTCATCCAAAATGAATGCATATACATATTTTGAGCCATGGACTCCAATCGTCAAGACCATTTCAATATCAGTTGTTCGGCTAGGTCCTGTAATAAATGTGGTTGTCGTCGGTAGTTTTGTCCCATATCGCTTTTTGAATGTCTGTATCACAGCAGAAAACCCGTCTACCAATTGAGCTGTTGTAAAGATAGCAATTAACGTACTCGGTAAAATACATACCGATGTCGGCTGAGAAACTGATGCAGGTAATACAATAGTACCTGTTTCAGCCATCGCCATATCAGCCCATACAATTCCAGCTTCCATCGCTGCCGCTTTGCCAATCCATTCACTATATGTGTTTGCCAGCGGCCATTTTGTTACCATACTCTGTACATCCAAAAAAGCTTCTTCCAGCTTTAATTTTTCAAGTTCAGGGTGATCCCAGCGCATAGCTTTTTGAATATTTCGTTCTTGTAGTATCCCTTTAAGTGCCTGCACCAGTTCATTTCGATCCTTGACAGCAAACGCTTTGCCTCCTAGCGTTGTCCATTCATCAATAAAACGTTTTCGTAGCTCACTTCGTTCTTCAGCAGTCGTTTCACGTTCGGTGAACAAGCCATCCATTGGATTTTCGACTCGCTTGGCTTTTCCGCCAAGCGGGGTTTTAATATTTTTACGCAAACCCGAAAAAAATGATTGGCGATCACCTGTTAATACCCCTAACCCCATCATAATTACTCCTTTCTATCTTGCTGCAAATTCGGCCAAATTTCATGGAAGAATTCATCTGGCAGCGCCGGCATCTCTCGATGTTTTAACCACTCTGAAATAGGCGGCGGTCCATAGGCAATTTTCCCTGCTTTGACTAGCGGAAATTGAAAACGCCTTGCCATGCGAACTGAAAAACGATATCTACTCATAGTAGCAAAGACAGCGCTCCAACCTTTATAAGCAATATCCTCTGCCAGTTCACCTTTTCCTTCTAGTTCTACCTTGTCATTACGTAGTGCATAGAGCATATCGTGTAACGGAATCTTAACAGGACAAGCAAACGTACATGCACCACATAGAGTGGTAGCATATGCCAATTCTCCAAACTTATCAATTCCTTGATACAATGGCGACAATACGGCTCCAATTGGCCCTGGATACACCCACCCATAAGCATGTCCACCAATATTTCGGTAAACTGGACAAGCATTTAAACAGGACCCGCAACGAATGCAATTTAGCACTTTTTCATACTTTGTGCCGAGTAATTTAGATCGACCGTTGTCTACAATCACTAAGTGAAATTCCTGCGGTCCGTCTAGTTCCTCCTCATTACGTACTCCAGTCGACAACGTATTATAAACTGTTAACTTCTGCCCCGTAGCGCTACGCGCGAGCAACGAAAGCATAACCGCAAGATCATCAATACTAGGTAGAATCCTCTCCATCCCCATGATCGTAACAAGTGTTGGCGACAAGGCAGATATAATGCGAGCATTTCCTTCATTTGTACATAATGTGATCGCGCCCGAATCAGCGATAGCAAAATTGCAACCGGTAATCCCAATATCGATGCCTAGAAACTTTTCGCGTAAATGTTTTCTAGCAAATCCACATAGATCCGCAATTTCAGTAGAAAGTTTTTCTTCACTAACAGTGTTAAATAATTCTGCTACTTGCAATCGATTTTTATGCATAGCAGGCGCAATGATATGAGATGGTGTTTCACCCGCTAATTGAATAATCCATTCGCCCAAATCGGATTCAATGACATTACAGCCCTCTTTCTCTAGTGCCGGATTGAGATGAATTTCTTCTGAAACCATTGACTTAGATTTTATAATAGCTTTCGCATTTTTCTTTTTTGCTAGCGATGTAATATACTGAACAGCTTCTTCTCCTGTTTTTGCAAGGCACACATGTCCCCCTTTTTTCAGTACGTTATCTACTAGTTGTTCTAAGTACTGATCTAAGTGTTGGATTACATGAAGACGAATGGCTTCTGCTCGATCTCGAAATGCCATCCACCGTTCTTTCCCCACCGCTTCAACCGCCGTAGCCCGTTGACTTCTTAAACGTCCAGTACCCAATTTCACAGCTTTGATCATCGCCTGATCACGAAGTGCTTTATGATATCGCTTGTCGAAACTCGGTTCGAAATGCATGTTTCTACCCCCTTTGATCCAATACTTGCGCTATATGCATTGTTTTGATCGGAATACCTCGACGATTGATACGACCACTTATATTCATCAAACAGGTTAAATCAGAGCCCACCAACACATCTGCATCTGTCGAGATGATATGATTGACTTTTTCTTCTACAATTTCAGCAGATATATCTGCCATTTTCATCGAAAAAGTTCCGCCAAATCCGCAGCAATCAAATGAATAAGGAAGCTCAATATAATCGATTCCTTTAACATTTTTAAGAAGTATTTTGGGTTGTTCTTCAACACCTAATATGCGAGTCATGTGGCAACTAGAATGATAGGTAACTTTCTGAGGAAATACAGCACCAACATCCGTGATACCAAGTACATCTACGATAAACTGCGAAAACTCATACGTTTTCTCTACAAACTTCTTAGCCTTTTTTCCCCATATCGGATCATCCTGAAACAGAATCGGATAACCATGGTGTATCATGGCAGCACAAGATCCAGACGGAATGATCACCATTTCACTATTCTCAAACACATCAATGATTTTTTTGGCTACAATCGCAGTAGCCTTATAATATCCACTAGAGAAAGCCGGTTGACCACAACAGGTTTGTCCTTCCGGGAAATCGAGTTCTACCCCACTTCGCTTTAATACGTTAACTACACTTTTGCCAACATCTGCATACATTAAATCGGCAATACATGTGATGAATAATGACGCTTTCAAATTTCTTCCCCTCCGATGTATATTAGTTATTGCTATTATTGGTATTTGATCGGTTGATTATCCATAATTTTTTTTAAAATACAAAGACTCCTATTGATATATAAAGTCATATCAATAGGAGTCTTTGTATTTGTATTCTATTATATTTTTTTCATCAACAATATTTCGTTTCCTTTCGCATTATAAATCAGTCGATCACACAACATTTTCATCAACAAAATACCCCGTCCGCCTTCTTCCAACAGCAAGTCTTCAAATGCATCATCAAAATCCTCATGACACATCTTCTTTCTGAGTCGCTGATTTGTTTCGTTCGTATCAAAGCCAGGGCCATCATCTTTCACTCGAACAATCACTGTACCTCCAAACCGTTTCATCTTGACATGAACTGCACCGGCAATACTATATCCATTGTTTAGCGCTTCATTAATTCCTACTTCTAGCGCATCTGCATGATTGGGTATATTACGAATAAGAAATTCACTAATCGATTGCTGCGCCTTTACCAGCTCCTCATCGTTGTTAATATGTAAAATATAACTTTCGGTATCATTGCGTAAAATTTCAATACAAATCGCTGAGCAATCATCTCTACGGTCTGGATTTTTTGTCATTTCACCAAGCCAAGCGTTATAGGATGCAATATCTTGGTGCATACTAGTCCCATGCATTTCAATCAAATCCGATAAACCATCACTCATCATGCAATAGATTTCACCCGGCTTAAAGGGTATCGTTATTTTTTGTATATCCGCCTTATCAAAGAGTCCTAAATAACAACTAAAGATTGGAACTAATGTACATTGATCAGGCTCCGCTACAAGAAAAAGATTAATACCGGCAGAAATAATCGTCAGTATTCTTGTTTGAAAATCAAATTCAAAATATAATAATGCAACAAAAGATTCTTCCGATAAATATTCGAGCATTCGCTGATTAATATGTTGAAACTCTTTTTCATCGATCATCTGTCCACTTAGTAAAATCCGATCCAATAACATTTTGATGGTTGCAGCTTGTAGTGCGGTAGCTACTCCATGTCCACTCACATCAACAACATACCCACATAATTTATCTTGTTCTGCAAGCCATTTATAGTTAATCAAATCACCACTGACAATATGATATGGCGAGAAGACCGAACTAACTTTCAGATTTTTATTACCAAAGGGTTGGGGAAGACTATTCTCTTGCATTCGCGCCGCTAATGCAAGTTCACGCTTGGCATGTCGCTCACGCTCAAGAAGCTCGTGCTCAAAGCGTTTTCTATCGGTTATATCTCTAGAAATAGCAATCAATCCTGCTACTTTCCCTTGCTCATCATAAAATGGAATTTTTTCTGTTTCAACGTCTAGCACACTACCATCAATCAATCTTATTTGCTCTTCTCTTTTTAGCATTTTATTGCTTTCAAATGTTTTCCGATCATCAGCTAAACAACTATTCGCAAAATCATTGTTTTGTACTAGTTCTGAAATGGTTTTACCAATCACATTCTCTTCGTTAGTACCATAGACCATTTCACTACAAGTTTTATTACAGCCTAACATAATACTATTAATATCTTTATAAAAAATCAGATCCGGTATCGTATCCAGCATCGTTTTTAAGAAAATTTCTTTATTTTTAAGCTCGATTTCTAATTTTTTTCTTCTTGAAATTTTCCTTGAGAATCCGATTGTTCCATTACACTGATCCTTTTCGTCTAGTAGAGGAATCACGCATGTATCAAACCACTTCGTACCTGTTTCATCTTGATGATAAATATGATCTACGTACTGTGTTTTTTTATACTGTATTACTTTGTCATCAATTTGTTGATACGGTATAACAATATCACTCGGCAAGATCTCCATCATTGTTTTCCCAATAATTTCTTCATCTGTTTTGCCAAAAAAATTTGCAAATGCCCTATTTATAACCACATACTTCCCGTCATGATCTTTCATCCAAGCCAAATATGGCATATGATCAAAAATCAATTGCATTGCTTGCATATTACCTTGCTTATTTTCCGCCATTTTATAAATTGTATCCAACGTCATGACAATACTACTCCTCTTCACTCGCTATACTAACTAGGCCCTTAATAAAAGCTTAGCTCTAGACCAAGAGTGTAATCCCTTAGTCTAGAGCCATGCACGATATAATCAAAACCATTATTCCACACAAAAAATCTTATCAAGACGAGTACGTTTTAATAGTTGTTCAACAAGCCCCTGTGCACCGGTCAATATAAGTTTACCATTCTTCTCCTTGGTCCTCTTATGCAGAGTGACTAATACACCAAGCCCTGTACTATCAATATAAGTAAGTTCCGAAAGATCAATACTGATATTGATCACTCCGCGGTCGATTTCTTCCAACAATTCATCCCTAACCACAGCAGCATCCTGCGAATATATTTTTCCAGTCAATGCTACGGTTATACAGTTACCACTAACTTTTACTGAATGGTTCATTGTTATTCCTCCAACCTTTACACTTGAAATTTCATAATCATAGTTAACTAAAAAAACATTCGATTTTTTTATTAAATCAAGCATGTACAATTACATTTTAATACAATATTTAAATCTCAACGTCGAAAATTGTCTATATTAGTCAGATTACTTTTTTTTCTCTAACTTGTCAAGGAATTGCGTATTAAGACTATGTTTTTCTAAAAAATATAGGGCTGCCTCAAATATTTTGAGGCAGCCCTTCTTATCTTTGTTTAATATGTAAGGATCTTATTTTATAATCATTACTTCTGTCGATTTAATTAATGCAGTCACTTCATCGCCAACTTTTAATCCTAAATCATCAATGGAATCAACTGTAATCGTAGCGACAATTTCGTCACCTTTATAGTCCAGTACTACTTTAGCCATTACGCTACCTTTTACTACCTCTTTGACAATGCCTTGTAATTTGTTTCTACCGCTAATTTTCATAATAATATCCCCTTTTTCCTTTTTTATATAAAAGAGTATCACTCTTTTATTTCAGATCCAGCGAAATATGGTCAATTTGTCCGCCACTACGCAACACTTCGCGAATGGCGAGCATCTTTTGATCTATTTTCGTTAATGCGACCAAATTTCCTCGCTCTTGCTCAGAGGTTTCAATCACTTTACTAATGCCACCATTTTTAATCACGATTCTTTTATCTCCCATCAATGCCAATATCGGATCATGGGTTGCCATCAGTACGATCTTTTGTTTATCAATTAATAGTTTCAATGCATTTTGGCGATCAATGCCAGCATTTTCAATTTCATCAATTAAGACAATCGGTGATGAACTCAGATAAGCGGTATCGGCAATCATTAACGCCCTAGACTGTCCTCCACTAAGTGATGTGATCGGTGTATCTGGGGCAAATGGTTCACCTGCTAGTTCATTAGCTTTTGCGATAATATGACTTGTTACCTCTTCTATATTCTCAAGCATTCTACTTTCTGCATGCATACTGACAAATTCATCAACCGATAGATCCATAATAAAATTCATATTTTGCGATAGCTGAGCTACTAATTTATGTTCAACAGAGTACCGACATTTCATATCTGGTAATTTCCCATTGATTAGTATTTTGCGATTGGTAGGCGTATCTTGTTGCGCCACCCATTCAATATCAGCAAGTAATCGACTCTTGCCAGAACCAGTAGGTCCAACGATACAGATAATTTCCCCTGCATGGATCGTCAGTTCTATATCCTCGGATTTTCCATGCTTATTATTGCCACCGATGATCGTAATCGATTCAATTTGAATCTTCTCTTCTTTTAATTTTTCCATTTGCACCATAAAAGAAAGAAATTGTTCTTGAAAATCTTCGCGGCCCATCCCTAAATCCTGCAGTGTATCTTCCGAAACTGTTGCAAAGTACTCTGCAATAGGGCATTCCTCACTTTGCTCTAGATTCGGTAGCGATGAAAAAAAATCTACTGCATACGGATAAGAACTAAATAATTGTTTCATTGTCATGATAGACAAACTATCCCACATGGTACTCCACCTTCCTTAACTTACCCTGCTATACTTTTTCTTCTAGCTCAAGTCCATTTTGCGAACGTTACCCATTTGAAAATTTTGTCCTATACGGGTTTGTCCCAAACAATAAGAACAAGTCGCTGCTGGCATTGAAAAGCGCAAATGATAATCGGCAAGGCACTCTACACTCTGAGCCGTTTTAAATAATTGTCCAACCTCTCTCGCCCCTTGCCCCGTAATACCATTGACATGGACAATGATCGCACCCGGATTTGCCTGCTTGACTCTAAAGGCGAATACTTCACGTTCCGCCTGGGAAACAATATCCCCCTTCGTTATGATCACAATATCTGCCAATCTTAGCATAGGCCCCACTTTTCTTGGCGTATTGACCCCACTCAAATTGTCAATCACACACACCGCCATCACATCACGGATGTGAGGCGAACAGCGATTGCATAACCCCGCACTCTCGCTAATTAACAGATCAAAGCTGTTTTTTTTCGCCCATTCTAAACAATCTTGGACATTGCTTACAAAAAAATGATCTGGACAAAGATTCCCTGATAGGCCAATCTTAGCCTCAATCCCTTTTTTTTGATATAAAAGTTGATCTTGCGTCGATAAGCAATCAAACTTTACAACCCCAACCTTTAGTTGTTCTTGTTGAAGAGCTTCAATGATTTTTAATATTACAGAGGTTTTCCCTGCTGACGGTGGTCCCGCTACCGTAATTAATTGCATATTTTTTTGCCTCCACGACGATAAGCACTCATAAATTTTTCATTCATTGTTTCCACTAAATATTTCATATCATGACTTTTAATAAAATCCCATCCTAGCCATTTTAACTTTACATGCAGAGGTAAAGTATTTCCCACATCTGCATGCACCGCAGGAAAATGAGCATCAGAACAAATGCGAGCAATTTCAGGTCCGAGTAAGTAGTCCGTCAATTCTTGTAGTTCTTGCATTTTATCCGCTTTGATTAACACCGATACAGGATAGGCCAGTACTCCCTCTTCTGGCCATATTACCTTTATATTCGCAGATTCCTTCATTGTTTTATAAAAAAAATAAGGCATAATATGAATTGGCGGCACATCACTACGACTACTCATTAACTCTTTTATCATTTGCGATGGATGCAAACCATATTTTACGGATCGTCCTAATTTCTCAACACCAGTCTCTCCATAATCCTTATAATAATTCATTTGCACAACATCACAAAAAACATCACCATGACCGCGCATCACCACTTTATTTTCATAAATAGGTTGTAATAAATCACCCCAAGATTTTGGCATAGGGACTTCTCCTAGACGATTTTCGTCTACTACCATCACTAAAGTATTAATGGCAATCACACTAAAATGTCCATCCGGATCTATAATACCACTTTCAGCCAAACGAGCATGGATCGGACGGTCGATTACATCTGCAAACACTCCTTTTTCAACAAATCGCTCCATGAATCTTTTATAGAAAAAACCGTATCCAGCTGTCATGATAATATCAGGGATTTCGTCAGGCTCTTCAAAATGCTCTAGATAATCCTCATAATCAAGATGATCATTAAAGAAGGATTCAATGCAATAATTGAGTGGTAGCTTTTTTTCCTCTCGTAGATAATCGAGAAAAAGTTTTAATTCACTCTGCATGGGTACTTTTAACGGACAAGGTAATAAGGACACCATATTCAAATGTTCGGAACTATTTTCAAGCACAGTCGTCTCCATATTTTTATATTGCTGTTTTTCTAGAATTTTCTCTTCCAATAGTCCAATAAATGATGCTGGATGAATGCCTTTGCTCTTGAGTGCTGTTTTTAATTTCAATACGATTCCCAATTGCTTTACAACTGTATCATCCTTAAAAATCGAAAAACCATTATGAATAAACACCTCTCGTGTTTCCGGATATCTATCAATAATTTCACCAATCGTCATCGTAAGCTGTATCAAATTCATCTTTCTCCCTCCTTCGCTAAATTCCTTCTTTTTTATTACATGTTATCTATTCAATTTTTTCTAAAATAAAAACCGACTCGAAGTGCATAGCTACACTCGGTCGGTACATCATTGTACACAGAAAGATTTAATTAGTTTCTCATATATATTATACATATATACCAGATTTCCTTCAATGTATTTATTATATTTTTATTTATATGAAAAACCAACATTCTACTTAATAGCAAAACGTTGGCTTCCCTATTTCTCACTAACTATCGCCAGCTGATGGACGAATACCATCAAGCGCTAACGAATAACGTACAAAACCATCCGCTAAACAAAATTGATCATAAAGTGCCCTTGCCTCGGTATTGCCTTCGCGTGTCATCCAATACACTCTCGTCCACCCCTGTTCTTTCCCCTGATCAATTATATGTTGAATAAGCAAACGGCCTGCACCACGACTACGAGCCTCACTTTTTACAAAAAGATCATCAATGAGACAAGCAAAACTTTCGCTCCAGGTATAGGAATGTAAAACGTAATTCGCAAAGCCAATCACGCCACTATCATCTACAGCAAAAAAAACGCCCATCAAACTAGAAGGATCAAGAATGCGATCCCAATTTGCGGCTGTAGTAGCTTCCGGTACTACAGCACCATAGAAAGCATTATAATCTGCCCACATTTGCCGCCAAATTTTTTCATCCTCAGCATGAGGTAATCGAATACGAATGGATGAATTCATCTCCCTCTCCCCCTCTTACTGCGCTTTTCCCTTACGCGGACCACCGCAGCCCTCACCACTATTTTCCACCTGTTTGCGCATTTGATGTGGTCTTGGCACTCCACCTTTTAAGATAAATTTTCTACGTTTTTTATATCCTTCTAATGTTTTTTCAATTTCATCGTCTACTAATAATACAACAATTCCTCGATCGTGTATGCGTTGCTCTGCTTTTGCACCAATTTGTGCAACTAATACCGATTCTACATCCACAAAAAATCCATCTTTCACATTACTAGGTGTTTCTTCTAAAAAGCGAGGATTTAGGCGACGCTCCAGCAATTTATAATTTCCTTCTTCATCTGCTTCATAAATAAAAAATTCTTTTGTTTTCCCAAAATATTCGTTAATCATGATTCCATCATTACTTGCAATTGCAATTCTAGACATAGCTTCTATCACTCCATTTCTTTTCTTAAAAATCCAATCATAACTCTCTACTGTAGTGGGCTTCTTCTGATGATAGATCATATTTCATAAAACGCTTAAAAAATCAGTTAATTAATCAAACTGTTCATACAATTCTTCCCGCGCCCCACAAATTGGGCAACAAATCGGTAAGCTTCCCTCTTGAATATGACCACACAACTTACACAAATAATAAGGAAATGTTTCTTCTTTTTCTAAACTTTCTAGCGCTTTACGATATAATTTAACATGAATTTTTTCCGTAGCATTGGCAATCGTAAAGGAGCGTATCGCAGCAGAAGCCTTGCCTTCTCCTTTTGCCTCTAGAATAAATTGAGGATACAAATTGCTAAATTCATCCGTTTCATTTTCAATTGCCATTGTTACATTTTCAGCTGTAGATTGAACCTGTTGCAGAGCTGTGAAGTGATATTGAGCATGAATTTTTTCAGCTTCTGCTGTCACACGAAATAACTTGGCAACTTGTAGATGACCATCTTCTTCCGCCTGTTTTGCGAACGCCAAATATTTCATATAATCCTGAGCTTCACGAGTAAAAGCAACCTGCAAATTTTCTGTTGTCTTCATTAACTAGCCCCTCCCTATTACCTCTTTCACTGCGGAAAGTTCTTCTCGATTACCTTTCACCCCCCTCTCCTAACAAATCTAAAATATACAATTCACGTACTAATTAAGAATCAGTAAGATGAAATCTAACTCTCACATCATGATAACTAGCAACAGGTTTTCCCGCTTGAGTCGCTGGAGAAAATCGCCAAGTCCTTACCGTTTGTACAGCTACATCATCAAACAGTCCCCGCCCACTGCTATCACGCACTGCTACGCTAGCAGCTGAACCATCAACATCTACTAAAACACGTACTAAAACCGTTCCTTCCCAACCCGATTGCCTAGCCTCAGCTGGGTACTTAGGAGATGATCCATTTAAAACTCTTGCCGAAGTAGGGCTTATTTCCCTTTTACTTTCCCCAATCTCTTCTTTACTGCCTCCATAGTCTTTAACAGTTGATTCTACCGAATCAACTGTTCTTGTTCCATTAGAAGTTGGCTGGATAATAGAAGGTGCATCCGATTTTCCTTGCAACACAGGCGATAAAGAATCCTGAGATACCTTCGCAGGTTGCGGTGCCCCCTTAGTAGGCGTTGTCTCATGCACCGTCTGCTGGGAATTGGGTTCTGCTAGAGAAGCAGTACTAAATTCCATAGTACTCATATCAATCACAGTGGCAGGTACAATCTCAACGACTGAAGCATTTGCTGGAAGAGGATACACTGAACCAAACCACAATACAAGGCTGAGTACTATTCCATGAATAACTAAAGAAACCCCTGTAGCTTTACGATATACATTTTTTCGCATATTGCTGCCCCTCCTTCCTTAATAACGATCTCTTACCTACCAGCCGCTATACGTTATACATAAGGCACACTATATTCATGAAAAGTATTATTCAATCAAGCCGTCTCTGTTCCCAAAAAATGCTCGTTGCCATCATCATCACTTCCGCAATGTTATGAGAACGGATATAATCCCAACCTAACCATTTCAAACAAGTGTTATCAGAAAACTTAGATTGAGCAAGAGGATGTACCGGCGGATACCAGTTATCCATCAGATAGTTAGCAAGTTGCGATCCAGTAAAATAAGAGAGCAAACTATCCAAATCAGCATGCCTATTTTTTTTCAGTAAAGAATAGATTGGTAATGCCAGGGCTCCGTCTTCCGGCCATACGACTGAGGTCATTTCCCGTCGGGGACAGATTTTAGCCTGAAACCAAGGTACGATATAAATGGCCGCCCCCTGCTCACTAAGAGTACCAGCAATTCTCGGAATCTGAGCATTGGGCAAAAGATGGCTTACATTTTCGGCTAATGCCACTATACCGCTACGTCCAAATAATTTATAAATATACAATAACAGCGCTTTATTATACTCAGTGTAATTTTTACTTCCCTCCTGCTTCCAACCTCCAAAAACAACTTGATTGTGATATGCCGGATTTAGAATATCACTCCACCGCTTAGGGACCGGCAATCCATTTAATTGTCTATGATCAATCAGAAAAACTAGTGGGGCAACCGCAACAAGCGAGAATTTTTTTTCAGGATCCATTAAACCACATTCCATATAAATTGACGGTGAAAATTCCGGCTGATACGCTTTAAAATAACCCTTATCAGCATACCCTTCGAGAAATGGTCTACTAAATACCTCATCAAAAGCCGTCGACACCAACATATCTGGAAACTGATCAATATGAGTAATCTGATACAGACTTTTTAAAGAAAACCGTCCCCCCATTGGAAAATAATAATTTCGCCTATGATCCATCCAGGATGGATCGGTTTGCAAAATAGCTTCTAAACCGTTTTTGACGGTATACCTTAACGGCATAGGCATACAACCGACAAAATCAAATTTCTCAGCATTATACATTCCGATTCCTCCTTAAAAGTTGCTATCTCAGTACTATTGCGACGTTCCTCAAACTACTCACAGAAACCAACCAACATTCTTTTCACTTATCCTGCCAAATCTCGCTGTCTGTGTATAGAAATTCTGTTACCACTACGCAAAATTTCACGTAGTTCCAACAGATCGCGATCCATTTTTTCCAAATATTCCAATGCGCTTTTTTCCTGAAAATCACTTTCTATTACCTTGGAAATCCCACCATTATGAATTACAATGCGCCGATCCCCTAGCAGGGCCAATAGCGGGTCATGAGTAGAGATCAAGACAATTTTTTCTTTCTTAATCAAAAGCTTCAGTGCTTGTTTACGATCAACACCAGCATTCTCAATTTCATCAATTAGAACAACCGGCGAGGCGCTTAGTAACGCAGTATCGGCGATCATCAGTGATCTCGACTGACCACCACTCAATTGAGTTATAGAAAGATCAGCAGAAAATTTCTCACCGGACAGATTATTGGCACAATCAATAATCCTGTTTACCATGTTTTCAACTCCACCTACCATGCGACTTCGTGCATGCATAGTCAAAAATTCATTTACTGTCAAATCCACTACAAAATTCATATTTTGTGAGATTTGTGCCATCAGCTTTTGCCCGAAACCAAATCGCGTTTTCCCATCTGGTACACTGCCATTAATTAAAATTTGTCTGCCAGTTGGTGTATCTTTTTGTGCCATACATTCAATGTCCGCCAACAGCTGACTTTTCCCCGAACCAGTAGGTCCCACGATACCAACGATTTCTCCTGGTTTTAGAGTAATAGTTATATTTTCTTGCCTACCTGTTTTATCATATCCACCAATAATCACAAGGGAGTGAATTGATGAATTATTCATATTGCCACCTCCTTGAATTCCATCTTTTTTACATTACCGCGGCAATACTCTTCCCCAATGATAGTTTCACCAACACAATAGGTACATAAAGATGCTGGCATAGTAAATCGTAATTTACTACCTCTCAGTCCATCAATATCACTACTATTACGTATATAGTAACTTACATCAAAAGCACCCTGCCCAGTAATGCCGTTTACAAAGACAATATCCGCTCTGGGATTGACCATTTTTACATTAAAAGCAAATACCTCTCGCTCTGCCTGAGAGACAATATCCCCCTTAGTAATAACGATGATATCAGCTAATTTCAGCATAGGACCGATTTTTTGTGGTGTATGAATTCCCGAAAGGTTATCAATAACACTGACCGCCAAAACATCCTGTATATGAGGCGAACATCGATTACATAATCCAGCACTTTCGCTAATTAATATATCCAGCTTATGCTTTTTCCCCCAGTTTACACAATCTTCAATATTACTGACAAAAAAATGATCCGGACACAAGTTTCCAGAAATTCCAACTTGTACGGGCAGATTCATGTTTTCATAGCGCAAATTATCTGACGTGGAAAGGGCATCAAATTTAATAATGCCAATTCGCAGATTTTCTTTTTTTAAATGTTCCACTGTTTTTATAATAACTGACGTTTTCCCAGCCGAAGGTGGACCTGCTACTGTAACCAATTTCATCGTTATTAACCCCTCCTCACGAAACTATCGAGAGCTTTTCTACACTGTTTTTTCAACATTATATAGCTATACTAGGTCATAATACCAACGAACTACAATGTCGGATTCAATATCCCATTGATCTCATCATTGCTTAGTTCATAAGAATAAAAGGTCTTATAAAACTCTTTTACCGCCTGGCTCATATCTATATCAGCATAAACATCAGGATGTAGCACTTTCGCTGCCCATAAAAGTTGCAGTGCACTTTCCCCACTCCGAGTACACCACACATTAACCCCTTTTGGATTTACATAGACCGCTTTATTTTTCACAGCGGTAATGTTTTTCCAGCGATCATCTTGCAAAATTTTTGTTTTATTCACAGCATCCCTTACAATAATAATCTCAGGATCCTCTTTTATCACATTTTCCATCAATATATCAGCCCGCACAGCATCAATACCCCACTCAGCAGCAACATTTACCCCCCCAGCCTTCTCAATCCAAAATGTAACAAAAGAATTCTTTCCTTCCGTATTTAGCGGAGCATCTGCCGAATAATATACTTTTGGTTTTTTCAAAGAAGAAAGTTGACTATCCTTGTCCGTAATCACTTTCACTACAGAATCATAATAACGGTTGAATTTGATAGCAGCTTCTGTTTCCTGGGGACCAAGTACTTCTCCCAAAATAAATACTGCTCGTTTAAACTCTTCCGAATTACTGAAAAATACAGTAACCACCGGTATGCCTGCTGATTCTATTTTATTTTGTAATTCTTCATTGCCTGACCATAAGATAACAACATCTGGTTTCGTCATTAACAATCTTTCCATATCTACAACCGCCGCAAAAGGCGTTGCCACCTTTTCTATCCTCTGATGAACCTTAGCGAACCACGAATTTTTAGCTATCCCAGACGTTATCGCCACCAGTTTACTTGCGCCCCCCAACATCAAAATCACAGAAGGAACCGATATCCCATTGTTACCTATGCGCTGTACTTGCTCAGGTAAGATTATGCTTTTACCTGACATATCCACTACGGTTCTCGTCTTTACAACTGAATTTTTTTCTGGTAGTGCTACCTGATGTATATAAACATAAATTCCACCCAAAATTATCAGTACTATAATAGCCAAAGAGCCATTCTTTTTACTCATCATGCCCTATCACCTACATTTCGGTTATTAATAACCAACAGCAACAAAATTTACAATTTCATTTCAACAGCGAGAGTGACCATCCGTGGATTGCCAACATAGAGAATACCACTGCGAGTTGTCCAGTAATTCTTGCCTGTGATATTATTCACTTTCAAGCGCCAGATAACATCATGTCCATTCCATTTTGTCCGGTAACGAGCACCAACATCCCACAAGGTTACTCCAGGTATGGAAATCGTATTCAGAGCATCCACCCATTCCGATCCTGTATAAGAAACGCCCCCTATCAATGTGAGACTGGGCATCGAAGGTAATGTGTATTCCGCATACAACCGTGCTATTTTATTTGCTACACCTTGGGGAGTTTTATCCAAAAGGGCAACCGTATTTGTCTTTTCCACGTTGGCATTCAAAAATGTGAATCCCCCGCCCAGAGTAAGATGCTCGCTAACCTTGCCACTAAAAGCAACTTCTGCACCATTGTGAACTTCCCTACCATCTGTACTATAAACAAGAGTTTGTCCATTCTGATACTGATTTGCTTGTTCAATTCTAAACACTGCAGCATTTACATCCATACTCCCTAATTTACTTTTCACACCGAACTCTATCTGTTTACTCAAATAAGGTTCCAATGACTGTCCATAATTGGGAGCTGTCGTATCTGTTACATATAGTCCTTTCTGCAATGCTTCAATATAGGATGTATATACTGTAACTGTAGGTACTGGTTTGTACATTAAAGCTACACTCGGAGTAAGTTTCCCCTTATTATATTCATTTGTCAGCACACCTGTAGAAAGATTCCAATTTTTATCATCAATTGTCGCGTAATTACCACCTACTAGCATCGACCAAGACTTATTGAAAGTAAGTAAATCCGACAACAATACGGATTGAACAGTGGTTTTCTCTGTAGTACGATAGGCTTCCTTGCTCGCAGCTGCAATACTGTCCAAAATATTACGAGGTTCAACAACATAATTCGCATCAAACAAATTGCTATTATAAACTATAGAAGATAATTTATTAGCTACATTACCACTTGGTTTATATTTATATTCTGCCCAATCCTTTGTCCAGCCGAATGTAAGTTTATGTTGGATCGAACCAGTAACAAAATCAGCATCCAAAAAAAGATTCCCTTGTGTCGCCAAAGTTTGTGTATCTTGGTAATCCAGTCGCTGCTTAAATTTATATGTATTGTTTTGCCAAGCTTCTCGATATGTAAGAGATTCTCGTTCAATATCACTATAGCGAAGCCCTGCCCGTAATGTAAAAGTATCATTAATTTTTGAAGTAACATTTGTACCATATCTAACTACATTATCATTAAAAAAAGAATATGGCGCTCCCCAATTCTTCGACCCATCAAGAGCATCAGGCACTTTAGTCGCACTGCCAATCATAAACAACGCCTGGGCATACTCTAGATTACGGTGAAAATAGGAGGTATCAAATGACCATAATGTATTGGGATTGACATGCCAATCAATGGCTCCACTTACCAAGGAACGTTTATTCGTCTGATGTTTTACTCCCGTATTCCCTTTATCCGTTTGCAATATATTTAGGCGATAACTAACTTTGCCACTTTGACCCAACGCTCCACCAAAATCGCCTGTTACATAAGCCTGAGAACCACCATAATTTCCCAAGGTAACATTCGCTATGGATGAATCTGTAGGTCGTTTCATTACATAATTCACCATACCACCTGGTGATGTAATACCATATAGAAAACTATTGCTTCCACTTAGCACTTCTATTCTTTCTTTATCTTCAATAGGTTCAATAGGAGCATAACACCTCATACCATCCAAAGCGGTATTGCTATAAGGGCTCCATACTGTGCTTGTAAAACCCCGAATTACATAGTAATCCGTCATAAGACTATTACCAGTCGTACTTTGTACCGTAGGATTATATTTGAGAGCATCAGAAGATGATTGTGCCTGCATATTTTTCATCAGTTCTGAAGACACAACATTGATCGAAAAGGGCGTATCTTGCACGGACATTTTGCCCAGCAGTCCAAGTTGCACTGTTCTAATCTGGTAACCGCTCTTTGCACTGCCTTCTTTTTCTTGCAGTTTCGGTTTTACCTTCGCCTGTTCTTTTTCCTTCGCCTTTTCCTTGCTATCCTTTACTTCCACTTCCGTAACCGGTACGTGAGTCGCCTCCACGGCGACTGGCTGTGTTGTTTGCTCTGGCACTAACTGACTCTCTTTTGCCCTTACAACATCAGGCATCCAGAAGGAAACTGCTACCCTCAGCGCTGCTCCACATAAGATCGGTTTAATTACCGGTTGCATTTTTATCTTTTTATTATTCATTTATTCATTGCTCCTTACAATGTAACAATTTCAAAAAACTACTTCGCAGAGCGATTTACCGCAATAGCAATCTTCGCCAAACCGCTTTGTTGAATGGTATCCATTAATTCTACAACTTGTCCATACTCAACGCTTCGGTCAGCATTGATCACCACCGCCAATTGAGGAACATTCTTACTTCGTTCTATAAGTTGCAGTGCTACCTCACTCGCCGAGGCAATTTCTGCTTTGTTTAAAAATAACTTACCTTCTTGCGTTATCGTTAGCGTAACAATCTCTTGCGTCTTGTCCTGTACACCACTAGCATTCGGAAGATTGACTGGCAAACTATATTGATTGGTCATTGATAACGTCGCCATCATAAAAAATACAAGTAAAAAAAACATCGTATCAATCATGGGAATAATTTCGATTCGTGCTTTTTTAGGGACGGTTCTTGAGATCTTCATGGTTATCCCTCCTGCATAAAATCCTGTAATGCATACTCTAATCGAGTCGCATATTGTTCAATTATTTCCGTTTCTCGCTCGATTCTTGCTAAAAAATAGTTATAAGGTATTAAAGTAATTACAGCCACCGTAATACCAGCAGCAGTGGCAATTAGCGCTTCACCTACCCCACCCGTTACAGCATGAGGCTGTCCTAAACCAGAGGTAGCCATGATTTGAAAAGATCCAATCATACCTACAATGGTACCGAGCAGCCCCAGCAAAGGAGAAAGGGTAATAATGGTATCCAGAGCAGGTAGCCCTCGTCGCATAGCAGATATTTCAGCTAACCCTGCTGTTTCCATAGCTTTTCCTGGATGGCGTTGATGAGTGAGCCCAACTTTCAACACTTTCATAATTCCTATTTCTTTATTAGGCATACTGCTAAGAGCTTCATCAAATTGTCCACCTTCTACAAAGCTTAGTACTTTATCAACAGAAGGTTTTATATTAATACGTCTAAAAAATAAAAATCTTTCTATAATAATAGTTACTGATACAATTGAACAAAGTATTAATGGGAGCATAATCCAACCACCACTTAAAATTCTTTCCAACATATCTCATCGCATCCTTTCATCACTAAAAATACTTTTTTTCTTTCTCAGCCAGATTACCTGACCTCTGGTGAACACTTAGGAAATGATCCTTTGAGAATTAATATTTACTTTTCAAAACAAAAAGTATTAACGAGCAGGATGAATTATCCTTGGCCGTTAATACTTCTTTGTATTGATGTGCTATTAAATTACTCTCAAATTCTTTTCCTTGAAATAATACTACAACAAAACCAACTTAAAATCAATATATTTTTTATTTTTAGTTTGTTCTAGTTAGTTTAAGTTGTTTTAGTTTGAGTTTTTTGTTGTAACATCCGGTTGAGTTGATAACAACATCTGAGCATCAGCCACCGATATATCACTACGATAAAATACTTTAAAATATTCTTGCACCACTGACACCATATCATATTTATAAATATTCGGATACAAGAGATTCGCCGTCCAAATAGCACCGATCATACGATTAGCACCAGGCGGACGATCAAACCAACTAAACGGCATCCAAGGGATTTGATATACACGTCCATCTTTTACAGCAGCCACTTCATGCCAATCAGCATTATCTACAATCGCATTATAGGTAACTAAGTGATCAGCACCAGGGGTCGCTACCAAAATCACCTGTGGTTTCCAAGATATAACTTGCGCGAGAGTCGCCATTGTCGGACCTCTGCCTGAAGATAATTCTTCTTTCTTTGCTACATTCATTGCACCTATAAAATCAATAATTTGACCATGAGATGAACCAACTGGCTCGGTAGCCAATCCATCTTTCCCCTCCGCATAATATACACGCACCTTATCCTTGTCTGAAATCCTCTTCGCTTTTTCCTGAATAGGATCCAAATACTTTGTTACAAAACCCACTAACTGACTTGCTTCCTTCGGTCGATCAAGAAGTTCTCCAAGCAACGTGAAACCTTGCTTATATTTCAACATATCAGTACTCACCAAAAATACTGGAATGTTTACCTTTTTCTGAAGTTCATCCGCTTTGGCAACCATTTCGGGAGAAGCCTCTAGTATAATTAGATCTGGCTGCAACTTTTGAATGGCATTTTCCATAGCAACTCGCATATTAGGTGGTGGACCATTTGGTGGCATACCACCAGTAGATGACGCCCCTATCATTGGCGTTTTTTTCTTTACAACACTATTCGCATAATACACAGGCGCAAGATATTTTTTAGCCTGTTCAGAAGGCATCGGAAAATTTATAACCTTCTCAGGAGCAACCGCGCTGACCATCGGCAAACAATGCATCACTGCATATACTCGCTTTACTTCAACTGGTACCTCAACTCGACGTCCTTCCATATCCGTTATGGTACGCATTTCTTGAGCAAACCCAATACTCGTAACATATAATAACATAACAACAGTGAACAACATCATTCTTCCTACGTGTTTATTCATAACGTCCCCTCCAACTTTTTTAAAAATTTGACTGCTAAAATTTTCTACTTACCTCAATACCAACAGTTCGTCCAACATCATAGAAATAGCCCCATTCTTGCGGATATCCTTTGTAATTTAAACTATATTTTTTATCTGTTAGATTTTGGCCATACAATGTCACTTTTGTATTTTTATCTAGCAACTTACTAATACTAGCATTGATGATTGTGAAATTTCCTACAGGATATCGATACGTAACACCATTACTCGTGCTAATGCTTTCATAAGGATCCACTCGCAAAAGCGTAATATTACCCTCAACAGAATCCTTTTTATAACCTAATCGCATCGTGTATTTTTTCGGATTCTTAGCTCTTTCATTAGCATTACTAGAAGTATACCAAGTATAACCTGCGTTATAAGTAAAATAATCTGACAGTTTTCCTTTAAATGCTACCTCTACCCCTTTTCGAGTCAGATGATTTGCAGATGTATATGTATTGACTGTATTACCATCAGTTGTGGTTTGCGTACCTGCAACAACCTTAGCATCTTTTATATCATAATAGAACGGAGTCACAGAAACATTGAATTTTTCACTATAATTACCATTTATCCCAATTTCATATTTCAATCGTTTTTCCGAAGGTAATTCCGCATTATTTACAGTAGTTAACGTTTCAACAGTAGGCAAATCCGTGTAAGAAATTCTTGTTGATAATTTATACACCGGATCTAGCTGATAAGCCGCCCCGACAGAATAACTTTTTGCATTATTTGCCCATTTATTATTATCTAGTTGAGTAATATTGCCATCTGCACTATATTTATTACCACCTTTAACAATATAGCGCTTATCAAGTCGCATTCCACCATCTAACGTCAATTTATCATTTACACGATTCTCATCAAAAATATAATATCCATATAAATTTTCTTGTTTCGGCTTTGGCGTAGCCGTACTCGCCACTTCTCCCAATTGATACCAATCAATCATTTGCGTGCCAAATTTCAGCGTATTCTTACCAGTCGTAAGTACATGCACTACATTTATTTCACTGGTGCGGTCGACGGCGTGCTGCGATGATGCTTTAGGATTTGTGATAACACCAGCTGCATTAGCAGCATAATAATAGGCATCACCGACCGAATCAGTATAGCCATACGTCAGAGAAGTAGTATTTTTCTCACTCCATTTTTTAGCCATATTAAAGGCGAACAATCGAGTATCCATAGGGTTATATTTCCACATAGCAATACTTGTCAACGGAGTCCCTTGTTTATCAAAGTGACGTTGCACTTCTCTTGAACCCTTATTGATATAAAAAGACATATTACTAGTAAATCCTTTATCTTCATACCCGCCATTTAATAAAAAAGTATTGTTCTCATATCCATTATTCCAACCATCCTTACCATCAGATTTTGCACCTGAATAGCCAAAACTAAAATAACCTTTATCACCAATTTTATCACCAGTAAAGAGAGCATATTTTTGTGTGTTAAAAGTACTATAACCCACTTTTATCTCACTCTCACCACTTTTCGCTTTCCTAGTAGTAATTAAAATAAATCCTTGATTTGGCGCGGTATTCGCACCAGGCGTCAATATAGGTCCCATACTCATCGCTGTCGAATCTCTTACGATTGTTACGGAATCAATCATCTCTACCGGCAAATCGCCTAACACACGTTGCGCTTCAGTCGCAGACATATAAACGCCATCAACAATAACGCCAACAGAATCACCACCACGTCCATAAATAAAATTATGAACCCTTGCTCCTTGACGAGAAACTACCATCCCCATAGCGCTCTCAATTACATCATATACATCACGAGGACGCATAGCTTCAATATCCTTTTTAGTAAATACTTCCATAGCTGTACTGCTTTTCGGCAACACCAAATGATCAGGATCGACTTCCAGCTTCGTTTGTTGATTTTTCTTTGCAGATACCATAACTGGATTTAGTTCCGAACCATTGCTTACATCATTTTCAGCAGCTAAAACTGGTAATGTAATACTTCCAACTAACGTTAATGCCAAAATTATTACTTTTTTTGTATTTTCCATAATGATCTTCTCCTTTTTCATCATCAATAAAATTGAACCTCTAATCGTTGTACTAATCAGGATCTAATATTTTGTCAATCTCAGCGTCATTTATATCATAAAAATAATACATCTTATAAAAATTCCTTACTTGTTCTTTCAGATCGAGATCTGCAAACCACTCTGGCTGTATCATTTTACCTGCCCAAAGAAATTGCAATGCTCCTTCTGCACTCCTAACGGACCATAGGTACACGCCTTTAGGATTCACATAGATTCGTTTATTTTTAACTGCATTAATATTTCCCCACTGATCATTTTGTAGTATCGCATTCTTTACACTAGAATTGCTTACAATAATAACATCAGGATTCCAACGAACGAGATCTTCACCCGAAACATTTTTACCCACTCCATCGACCCCTGCTTCGCCTGCTACATTAATACCACCAGCCATTTCGATCCACGAATTTGCGATTGAATTCATCCCATCAGTATTTGTCGGTTTATTATTTGCATAATATACTTTCACTTTTTTATTAGCAGCAATTGTTTTTGTACGTTCCGAAACCTTCTTCATATTATCATCATAATAAGTACAAAATTGAATAGCCCGCTTCTCTTCTTCCGGTCCCAATACCTTTCCAATCACCATAATCGTTTGCTTTATTTCTTCTGGGTTTTTCAAACTAGTTTCTACTGTCGGAATACCCATAGCTCGTATTTTATCATTATTTGCAAAAACAACATCCGGTTTTGTTGCCACCAACGTTTCTACATTGACTTCAGAACGTCCCGCATCCATCACCCCAAATGGTGCTGGTATTTCCTTAATATGAGGATAAACCTTGGCAAACAATTCATTTTCTTGCACGTTGGTTGCTGTCGCCACAATTTTATCAGCTCCACCTAACATTAATACAATCTGATTAACAGCACCCGTCGCTGCCACCCGGTTTACTTTTTCCGGCAATGCCACACTAGTGCCAGCCATATCCACAATCGACCGTCCTATCGTTTTTTCCTTCTGCGATACAGCGCAACCAGATAGCACCATCAAACCTATGAAAACGACTATTACAACTACAACATTCAATCGCCTTATCCCCATATTCTCTCCCCCCATGTATTGAAATAAAAACCAAACAAATTACCCGATTCTTTTATAAGGATGAACAAATCGATAATTCCTTGAAAAACTCACACTGCCCTCGGCATTGTCCTACAGCATCACAAATATCATCGCAATTATGAAACACTTTTTTTCTATACTCTTCAAATTTCTGTTCCCATATTTCTGCAAACTCATAGTTTTTCAAACTAAACGCATAGGCTTTATCATTACAAAAAGAGCAAGGCGAAACGGTAAGATGCTCATCAATATAAACGGAGAAAAAGCCGCATTCACAACTATCCAAAAAATCAAAATCCACTTTTGTCTTTTTAAATAAAAAAGGTACAAAACAAGCATCAAAACCAAACTTCACTATTGTCCTAGGTTCTTCAACCAATTTCAAAAAACGAGTCAATCGTTCATCTGGCTTCAAACAATCTTTCGCACTGCCCTTACCAAAGGGTTTATAGGTTAAAAATACAATCGAATTAAAATCACCAAAGTCCTTGTCACGCACACCTTCCATGATACGGATTGCCTCGTCTAGCGTTTTATCAGAAACCACGAAATGTATATTGGCTTTTATCCCTTCTGCTAAAAGTATTTTTCCTGTTGTTTTTAAAGTTTCCGTAGTCATTCTTTGGCGATAAGGGTCATAAGAAACAGCAATAGCACCACAGAATTTTTTAGTGGCCTCTAGGATTTCTTGCGTAAAAAAGAATCCACTGGTTGTATAATTAGGTACAATATTATAGTCTTCTTTTGTTGTACGCAAAATTTCTACAATATCTGGATGTAAAAGAGGTTCTCCCCCTCCTAATGCCACTTGAAAAACAGATCCATATTGCTCGCTAGTAAGCTGTTTTAAAATAATTTGATAATCCGTTAAAGAAATAAAGTCTCCATCCCGATTACTACTTCGATAGCAATACTCACAATCATTCGTACAGTAATTAGAAATAGAAATATCAGCTAATTCTGGCCATGGAGCACGCACTGGATTTTCTGCAAAAGTATCTCCCCAACGAAAAGTCGCCCCCGTCTTAGCATCCCCCATAAAATTATATCCTGTAGTATGTCTTCGAATCATTTCCATACTAGTAGACTCTCTGCTTTCCACCAATGGGAGTAGCACCAACAACCTGTAAATCACTTATTTTCCCTTTATGTAACAAGGTACATACGATGGCCCATAGTTCTTCATCTGTGTAGTGACTTAAATCTTGATTTTTAAAATCTGGTAATTTCCAATCCAAAAATTTATTTCCCTCTTTAAAATACTCGATTAACACTTCCTTGATTTCCTTAGGACGAGTAGTCACTTGCATCGCACATAACTCTTCGCCATTGACAATAATCCTATTCCCTTCTGCCTCCATCTTCTTTTGTATCAATTTAATTAGTTGCACCTTACCTGAATCACCAGCTTGTTCAATCATCTGTTCTGCCATTTGTTTTTTTATTGTAAGTAAAAAACTTACACTACTACTATTGGTTACAAAATCAGCTCTAATTTTCATGATTTTCACCCTCTACTTTATTGTATTTTTATATTTTTTCGGTATTTTGTTAAACTTGTCCATCATTGCAAACTAAATACCACTGGTACTATCACCCAAGCAACCATTGCTTTTCCATCTTGAAAAGCGGGACTAAATTGCCAACGTTGCACTACCGCCAAAGCTTCCTGATCCATGCTGTCATGGCCAGAACTGCGAGCAAGTGAAACCTCTTTTACTGTACCTTGCTCCGAAATAAGAACTTTTATCTTTACAGTCCCTTCCCATCCTTGGCTACGCGCTTCTTCTGGATACGAAGGCACCGGACCATACAACACACTGACTCCAGCTGTTCGACCACCAGAAGACGTTCCTTTTTTTGCAGCACCATCACTAGACGTTCCTGAACCTGAAGGATTGCCATCTCCTTGGTTACCTGCTTTGTCTTTTCCCAATTCACCACCTACTTTTCTTGCATCACTCACTGTAGCATTCGCCTGATCAGTATTCACTGCCGATTGTACAGCTTGGGATACTGGTCGCTTTTCTCCATCAAAATTACTTTGTTTGTCAGGTATATTTTCCCCCATATTATGAGTTCCTAGCGTTGCCTTCGGCTCTATCATCCCTGTTACCCCTTCGCTAGCGACAGCACTTAGTTGCACTTCAATAGGCTGAACCAGAATCGGTCCTCTCTCTTGGCAATCACCCATTTCAACATTCAATTGCATATTATAAGCAATTGCGGTAAGAAACAGCAGATGAATAGCAACCGAAAACATAAATATTTTTTTCCACCCTTTCGTTCTCATCCCAGATACCACCTTTCCCATTCCTTGCTGTTGAATAAGCAATTTTACACTTACGAAGGAATACAAACTCGTTGCTCACTTCCATTGTTTAATTGAGCATTAATGAATTCAGTACATACATCATAGGTATCTTTTAAATACTTTTCAGTAATTACTTTTTCTGGATTACCAATTGCAAAGCTACTATTTTTACCAATCGTAGCTACTTTCGAACCATAAAGTAGTGCATGATTGGGATAATGAGTCGTCATAATGACCCCTATTCCGGATTCATTGACAAGCTTTTTTATATAGTTTAGCACCCTTATTTGATTGCCAAAGTCCAAATTCGAAGTAGGCTCATCCATAATTAAAAAGTCCGGTTCTTGTACCAACGCTCTGGCAATCAGCACCAACTGACGCTCACCACCACTTATTTCCGTGTAGATACTATCTTTAAGATATGATATAGAAAGAGTATCCAATGCTTTTTCTGCTAGTTCTATATCCTTCGAAGAAGGAGAACTAAAAACACTCAAATGGGCAATTCTCCCCATCGCTATTACATCAACCACTTTAAACGGGAAAGGTGGCGTATGAGCTTGAGGGACATAACCTATTTTTGTCGCAAAATATTTTCTTGACCACTTTGAAACATCTTCACCATCTAAGAGTATTTTCCCAGCTTGCAATTTCAATAAACCCAAAATTGTTTTAAATAGGGTCGTCTTACCAACTCCATTTGGTCCAAGCAAACATAAGAATTCTCCTGATTGTACGGCAAAGGATATACTACGCATGATGGTATTGGATCCATAACCACAGGAAAGATTTTGAATTTCGAGTTTCACGTTGATCCCCCCTTTTTTTATTAAGCCCAGCCTTTTCTAGTATTTAAAAGAAGATAAAGGAAAAATGGTGCACCAATAATGGATGTAAGAATCCCTAAAGGGACCTCCACTGCAAATAGCGTACGAGCTAAATTATCTACTAATAAAAGGAACATGCTTCCCATCACAATAGAAACTGGTAACAATATTTTATAATTAGGTCCAACCAGCATTCTCGCTAGATGAGGTACAACGAGGCCCACCAAACTAATCACACCACTAATAGATACAGCAGATGCTGTCATCAGCGTCGCACAAATAATAACACTAAACCTTAACCTGCTAGTATTGACCCCTAGCGCCTTTGCCTCTTCATCACCAAAGGACATCACGTTTAAATTCCACCGTAATAAAATTAAAATTAGCAAACTAACAACAATGGGTATACCAGCCACATATACATCCTTCGCATTTACAGAAGCAAGACTCCCCATTAGCCAATAGGTAATGGCAGGTAATGTGTTATTGGGATCAGCTACATACTTGGTTAACGATACAAACGATGTAAATAAAGTGCTAATAATAATGCCCGCAAGAATCATAATCATAATGGTTTCACCATTTTTCCCAAGCCATGTAGCAATCGCATACGTTGTCATAACTGCTACTAAGCCAAAAGTAAATGCTAGCATTTGAATCCCAATCGCACTAAACGATAATAAAATTCCTAAAGCAGCTCCGAAACTAGCACCTGCTGTAACTCCTAAAATACCAGGAGAAACCATCGGGTTACGAAACATTCCTTGATAGGCAGCCCCTGATGTAGATAAAGCGGCTCCCACTAATAATGCAGCTATAATTCTCGGTAAGCGAATTTTAAACATGACCACTTCCATATCATCAGTCCAAACCTGTTGTAAAGGAATGATTTTAGATAATAAGATCTCCAAAACCATATCCGGAGAGATTGGATAACGTCCTACCATAAAGGAAAGGAAAAAGATAACAACCAATGCCATAATGAGGAATAAGAACTTCTTAGTGTCAGAACATTGATCGAAGAAACGCATTACGGTATCACCCCCAGAAAAATGTAATAGTGTCCTCATAATCGAGTAGGAGATAAATAATTATTTTATTTATCGTCCTCTCACACCACCGT
>CAXYVG010000013.1:0-52974 GCA_964292325.1 uncultured bacterium
CTATCAATATTAATTCCTGCGTTTCCTAAAACCATACCAACCTTACCAATGATTCCTGGACGATTGATATGCGGTCCAACAATTAACCATCCCTTAGGCTCAACATCTACGCGATATTCATCGATCATAACAATACGGCCTTCCGTGCGACCAAATAAAGTTCCAGCTACCACATGACTCTTTTTATCAGTATGCACAGTCACGGTAATCAAGTTCGCAAAGTTAGCGGTATCTTTACTTTTCATTTCCTTGATTTTTATGCCCCGTGATTTAGCGATTCCTGGAGCGTTTACATAATTAATGCGCTCTGTCAAAATCGAGTTTAACAATCCTTTAATTACTGCAGTGGTTAGCATCTTGCTATCGACTTCACTAATCTCGCCATTATATGCAATGTCTACACCATTAATGCGCCCTTCAGCCAAATGAATCGCCAAGCAACCCATTTTTTCTGCTAAAGTGAAGTAAGGACGAATGACCTCTAATACATGCGGTTGTATAGCAGTCATATTCACAGCAGTCGCAATTGGTTCACCCTTAAGTACTGCAATGATACCTTCTGCCACATCTACAGCTACTCCGACTTGTGCCTCTGCAGTAGAAGCCCCTAAATGTGGAGTTACAATAATTTTATCAAGCTTTAGTAATGGATTTTCAGGATCAACTGGTTCTTTTTCAAATACGTCAATTGCTGCTCCTGCTACAATCCCTTGCTCAACAGCCTCTGCTAACTCTTTTTCATTGATAACACCACCGCGAGCACAGTTCACGATCCGTACGCCTGGTTTCATTTTAGCAAAAGACTCTTTGTTTAACAGATTTTTCGTTTCTGGTGTTTTAGGTAAATGCAGTGTAATAAAGTCCGCTACTGGGAAAATTTCAGCAAGTTCTACTAATTTGATTCCCATAGCCTCTGCTTGTTCTGCACCAATGAACGGATCATATGCTACAATGTTCATTTCCATTGCAAGCGCTCGTTTTGCAACGCCACTACCAATACGTCCTAGTCCAAGAATCCCAAGAGTCTTACCTCTCATTTCAACACCCATCATTTTGCTACGTAACCATTTTCCATCTTTCAAGCTAGCATGAGCTTGAGGAACATTACGAGCTAATGCTAGCATCATAGCCATTGTATGTTCTGTTGCAGCTACCGTATTGCCTTCAGGTGCATTGAGTACAATAATACCTTTTTTAGTTGCTTCTGCTACATCGATATTATCAACGCCAACACCAGCTCTACCAATTACTTTTAAGTGCGCAGCTACATCAAGTACTGCTTTTGTAACTTTTGTTTCACTGCGTACCACCAATGCATCATATTCAGGAATAATGCGAATTAATTCTTCTGGTGGTAGTCCGGTTTTTACATCTACCTCATACTCTTTTTGTAATAAAGCCACACCTTTTTCTGAAACTGGATCACTCACTAAAACTCTCATAATAACCCTCCATTTAATTAATAAAATATACAACTTGCATCATAAACCAATATAGTATCCCCATTTTGGGAGAAAAAAAAATAAAAACCCCCATCCCACTAAAGGGACGAGAGTTATTCCCGCGTTGCCACCCAAATTGCCTATACGGCCAACTTTAGCCGCTATATCGGGCGGAACCCGTCTTAATTCATCATCAGACACTCAAGGGCGGAACTAACTATCAAAATGACCGACTCACACCAACTATCGGCTCTCTGCACATTTCAAATACTTAACTTCCCTATCATCATGTTCAAATATTAACATACATTTATTATATTTTATCTTTCAAATAAAGTCAAGTGTATTTTTAGGGAAAACATTTTCGTTTAAAATTCTATTATTATCTCTTTTTTTGCATCAACTGTAAAGAGCCCTTGCAAATCCAAGATATATAGCTATATTTTACCTATCTAACAGGAAAAATGAATTTAAACAAGAATTATAGAGCAATATACAAATACATCTTAATTTTATAGGAGGTCCAAATAATGAGTAAAGAAGTCGCATATAACCAATATGCCAATGAATTAACAGAAATCCTCTCCAAAGGTGCTTTCCTAACAACTATGGTTGATGGTTGTATTAATACCATGACAATTGCGTGGGGTAGCATTGGCTTTATGTGGGGTAAACCCGTATTTATGGCAATGGTCAGACCATCACGTTTTACTTATGAGTGTATTGAAAAAAGCAATGAATTTACCATCAGCATTCCTTTTAAAGATATGAGCGAAGCACTTAGCATTTGCGGTTCAAAATCTGGTCGTAGTACTGATAAATTAGCAGAGGCGAAATTATCCACTGTGGCTGGCAAAAAAATTTCCACACCGGTGATCGCTGATTGCGGTCTACATTATGAATGCAAAGTTGTTTATAAACAAAAAATGATACCCGAACAATTAGTAACTGATTTGCAGGACAAATGGTACGGTGATGGAGATTACCACACTTTATATTTCGCCGAAATACTCGCTACCTACATCGATGAGTAAAGAGCGCTTTGCTCTATAATCATTACGTTTTTCGTTCATTATATATCAGAAATGGCTTGGCAATCTATGTATTGCCAAGCCATTTTTTGTCTTTGTTCATTATGTATTGATTACACTTTGCTATTTCCTCGAATTTCCTGCCAAAGGTCACGGGCCAAATCTGCAATTTTTCTCTCAATTTTCGCCAAAGGACTCGATACGATTCTGCTAAGATACAAAACTGCTTTCTCACTTTCACCTGTACGTTGCAGCAGATCCGCAATAATATACATGACCGTCAATTCGGATAAATTATCAATTGGCGTCGTTTCTTTCTCCAATGCCAGTTCATAAGACTCACGTGCCTTAGCCAGTATTTTTTGTTCTTCATCAAGCTCTTGCCCCTCACGATATAACCAGCCAAGTCGTAAATAGAGTGCCGCTAGTTTACTAGCTTTAGATTCCAGTAACTCAGCATAAAAAATAGCCAATTTATAAGATACAATCGCCTGCTCTCTGGTTCTTATACCACATAAATTTACCTTTATTTCTCTACTTTCTAAAAACTTTTGTATTTTAGTTATTGAGACTGGCATAATATTAGTAAACTCTGTGTCGCGTGCAGCATAACCGCAATGTGGGCAAACCCATATGGTATAATAATAGGGATTTACATCTTTATAATAAGCACAAAAATCAGAGTCCTGCTTAATAAGAGATAAACGTGAGCGTACACGAATTACTTCAAATTTTTGCTCACATACTGAGCATTGTTTTTCTACAGAATATAAAGCATCAGCCAATATTTTTTCCTCCATCCACACCAGAAAGCCTTCGCATATTTACTTTTTATATAATATTATAACACATTATGTTGCAAACTCCATAACTTATAAAACAGCTGTTTATTGGTTAATAACTCATTTAGTCGTCCTTGCTCAATAATAGTACCCGAATCCATTACTATAATCTCATCCATGGTTTCAAGACCCGTTAGGCGGTGTGTAATCATGATGGTAGTACGCTCAATCATCATTTTTTCGATTGTCTTCATTATGGATTGTTCTGTTATCGCATCGAGTCCAACCGTCGGTTCATCCAAAATCAGTATGGGGGCATTTTTGAGCAGTGCCCTAGCAATTGCAATACGTTGACGTTCTCCTCCTGACAAGGCATAACCATTCTGCCCCACCATCGTATCATAACCTTGAGGCAACCGTGTAATAAATGCATTTAGTTCTGCATCCAATGTAGCTTGATGAAATTGCTGTTCACTAGCATCCGGTTTAGCCAGTAAAATATTGTCGCGAATACTGGCATTGAATAAATGCGTTTGCTGTGATACCACTCCAAATAGAGCACGCAACCTTTCGTCATTATAATTTTTAAATTCATGTGCACCTAATCGTATCGAACCTTGCTTATAATCCCAAAATCGCAAAAATAAATAAAATAAAGTACTTTTACCCGCACCACTAGGGCCGACAATCGCGACTTTTTTACCCGTATCAATAGTAAAAGAAATATTGTTTAGAACTGGTGCTCCTTGCGGTTCATACTGAAAGCTGAGATTTTGAACTGTAATACTTAGATCCATACTATTGACAGCTTCATCACCCTTACCAATAGCAGGTTCGGTATCTACAATGAAAAATAATCGTTTGGCAGCAGCCATACTTTCCTTTACATAGTACATTACAATAGGCAAGGGTAATACGGCTTCAAAACTACTTTGCACCGTTAGAACCATCACAGCCAAATATACACCGGCAAGTTGCCCCCTCTGCACTAATAAAATAGCAAAATACAATATGAACCACACAGCACCATTTACAACCAATAAACCCAGTGCATCAGTGAGACCAGAATACTTTGATACTATACTTTGCAATCTTGCAATTCGCTGATTGATTACATTGACGTGCTCTACCTGACGATCTTTTTGGGCAAAAGCTGATATTTCCACAATCCCGGTTATGCTATCCACTAGCTGCCCACGCAATTCACTTTTGGCAGCAACTAATTCATGAGCCGTATTTTTTTGTATCATCTGCAAAAAAATCGGTAGCACTAAACCAATGAGCGCAAAAGACACGATCACTACATAAACAAAATTCATACTATAATTGCCTAGAAATAAACAAACAGCACTTGCTATAACCACTGCTATAACCGGTGGCGATAGAACTCTAAGGTAGAATTCTTTTAGCGTTTCTACATCACTCACAATAGCACTAAACAATTCTCCACTTTGCCACTCCATCAATCGAGCAGGAGCTAATTTCTCTAGCCTCTTATAAAACCACACACGGACTGTACCAAGCAAGCGAAATGTAACATCATGAGAAATATAGCGCTCTATATAACGAAAAATAGCTCGCGAAATACCAAAAAATCGCACCCCTACAATCGCAACCGATAATTCTGTAATAGACGGATGCAAGGCGGCGCTGGAAATAAGATAAGCGGAAACTGCTAATAATCCTATATTACTGCCGATCGTTAGGCATCCAAAAAACATCGCGAGTATCATTGTTTTCCAAGTGGAACCCATTATATGTAGCAAACGACTAAAAATATTCATGATACACCTCTAAAAGCAGTGACCAATTGATAATAGTGACCTTTTTGATTCATTAATTCATTATGCTTTCCACTTTCCATTATTCTGCCTTTGTCAAATACTACAATCGAATCGGCATGATATACCGTGGTTAGGCGATGAGCAATAATGAGTACTGTCCGCCCGATTTTAAGTCTTTCTAATGCTTCCTCAATGACTCCCTCCGTATAAGGATCAAGTCCCGCTGTTGCTTCATCTAATAATAGAAAGGGAGCGTCCTGCAGAAAAGCCCTAGCAATCGCCAAACGTTTCCCCTGTCCACCACTAAGCCCTTGCCCACCTTCTCCCACTACTGTATCATACCCTTGCGGCAACGTCATAATGAAGTCATGAGCACCAGCATTTTTAGCAGCTACGATTACTTCAGATAACGGGGCATGTTCTTTACCTAGCCTTATATTATCGGCTACCGAACGATAATATAGGTGAGGTGCTTGGGGCACAAAAGCCACATGCGCTAGCCAATCAGATGATTTTAGTTCAGATAAACATTGCCCATTAATATAAATCTTCCCTGCGTCTGGAATCATAAAATTTAATAATAAGCTAGCCAGTGTACTTTTTCCCGAACCACTCGCTCCCACTAATGCTACTTGTTGCCCAGGTTTTATTTCCAAGGAAATACCTTGCAAGGCAGGACGTGTACCTTTTTCGTAGGCATAATACACGTTTTCAAAGACAATTCCTACCTCACTTTGCCACGAAAAGGACTTTGTACCATTATGACTCTGCGTCAACGATAATATAGAAAAAATACGTTCAGCAGCAGCTACACCGGCCATTCCAGCATGAAAATGAGTACCTAACTGACGTAAAGGCGAGTAAAACTCAGGAGCCAATAATAACAGAAAGAAAGCCTCCGTAAAATCCATTTTAAAATATAATAATTTCAAACCAATGGAAACAGCAACCAAAGCAGTGCTAATGGTTGCGATTAATTCTAAAACTAAAGCTGACAGAAAAGCGACTTTCAATACACTGAGAGTCGTATCACGGAACTCGTTACTCATACGGGCAATCACCTGTATTTGTTCTATGCTACGACCAAAAACTTTGAGAATGGTCAAGCCTTGTAATACATCTAAGAAATGTGCACTCAGCCGCGATAACGTATCCCACTGCTTTTTATTAAGTTTCTCAGCCATACGACCAATGAGAATCATAAAGACCGGAATCAGTGGTGCTGTTATCATAAAAATAACCGAAGTACCAATATCAACAGGAAATGTCCATGTTAAAATAGCTAACGGTACTAACACTGCGGTAAACAATTGTGGTAAAAACTTGGCAAAGTAAGGCTCTAAATTTTCGATACCGTCCACTAATACATTTACCAGTTCTCCTGTTTGCTGACCTATCACATAAATAGGTCCCAAATCCAGTATCCGCTCGAGAACACACTGCCGGATGTCATTTTTGATACGGGCAGCCAGGGCATGAGCTGTCACTTCTATAAGCCATATTATTACGCTACGCAAAATCATAATAAAAGCTAACATTTGCATCCAGGGCCAAACTGCTGGCAAATCCATTGCGGACAAAAATACGCCATTAATAATACTGGCTAAATAATTAGCCTGAAAGACAACCAATAATCCAGCGCAAACTCCTAACCCAATCAATAGCGAAAATTGCTGCTTGTGTTTTTTCATTTCTTGCATTAGACGTTTATCAAACATAATAGCGCTCCTATCTTCCTTATCGAAATAGACTCGTTCAACAAAAGCTGAACGAGTCTATTTCAATATATAGCATGTCTCTTTTTATTTCCTAATACTCCAAATCCTTTGCCGTAACACGTTTTCTAAAGATCCAATATGTCCATCCTTGATATGCAAGAACAATAGGTACTAACACAATCGCAGCATATGTCATGATAGTTAAGGTATAAGCACTTGACGATGCATTATAAATAGTCAAACTCCAAGCTGGATCGAGGCTAGATACCATAATTCTCGGGAATAACCCACTAAAAAATGCCAGTGTAGTAAAGACAATTGCCAAACCACTCATCGCAAAAGCCCAACCACTTTTTTGCATCCAGATTAAAATATATGATAAAACAAATACTACAACTGCCCCCCACAAAGCGATACTTGCGAGCGAACTCTTAAATAAATCAGTATTCGTATACGTCAGTCCAACTAAAGCCAAAAACGCTACTGCTGCGATAACGCCTACAACCGTCGCAACTTTCCGAGCGCGAGCAATCAATTCACCTTCTACTTTCAAAGTTAAAAACAGTGCTCCATGAAACAAAAATACTAGTAAAAAGGCGACTCCCCCGATTAAAGTATAAGGAGTTAATAGGTCAAAGAACGTACCTGCATACTGCATTTTCACATTAATCGGTACACCCTTAATTAAATTAGTAACAGCTACCCCCCACAAAAGAGCAGGTATCGCACTACCAATAAAAATCATCCAATCCCAAGTACTACGCCATGCAGGATTTTCATCTTTACTGCGAAATTCAAAAGCCACAGCTCTTACGATCAAAGCCATAAGCATCAGAAATAGAGCCATATAAAAACCGCTAAACATCGTGGCATATACATGAGGAAATGCGGCAAACAAAGCTCCCCCCGCTGTAATCATCCATACCTCATTACCATCCCAGACAGGACCAATCGAATTGATAATAATCCGGCGCTGCACATCATTTTTCCCTAAAAACGGTAGTAGCATGCCTACACCATAATCAAAACCCTCTAGAAAAAAGAAGCCTGTAAATAATACACCAACTAATACAAACCATATCGTTGTTAGTTCCATAATGTCGCCTCCTTCTTAGCTACCACATGCAAATTGCTCTTGTGGTCAACAGGTCCTTCGAGGATAAATTTACGAACTAAAAATACAGCAGCGATAGCGAGTATAAAATATAAGATTGTAAAACCGATTAGAGAAATCCAGATTTCAGTGCTCGTTACATTCGTCGATACCGCTTGGCTTACTTTCTGTAATCCAGATACAATCCAAGGCTGACGTCCACCTTCGGTCAAAATCCACCCTGTCGAATTAGCGATATAAGGCATAGGCAGACTCCACAGTAACATTTTCAGTACTACAGAATTCGATTCTAAACGCCCTTTATATAATAATAATATGCTAAGTGCTGATATAAATGCCATCCATAATCCTGAAATTACCATCACACGAAAACTCCAGAATGATTGCTTTACAGGTGGAATATAATTACCTGGTCCATACTTCACTTCTGCTGCAGCCTGCAGTTCCTTAATACCTTTTACCTCACCTTTCATTTCATCATAAATTAACATCGATAGTGCTGCCGGAACAGTGACTTCAAAATTATTGTGTTGCTTCACCTCATCAGGCGTTGCGACAATGGCAAACGGAGCAGGATTCTCAGTCTCCCATAAGGCTTCCATCGCTGCCATTTTCATCGGTTGGTGTTTTCCTAAGTATTGCGCTTGCAAATGACCAGTTCCCATAACCAAAACCGTACTGACAAACATACATACTAAACCAGCCTTTATCGAAGTCTGAAATACTGGTACATGCCTGCCTTTCAATAAACAATACGCACTAATCGCAGTAATAAAGACGCCTGCAGTTACTAAACCACCTAAGACAGTATGCGGAAATTGACCAAATACATAAGGATTGGTAATCACGGCAAAAAAATCAACCATCTCAACTCGTCCATTTTGCAAAGAATATCCTACCGGAGACTGCATAAAAGAATTAGCTACCAAAATCCAAAATGCTGATAAATTACTACTTAAAGCAACAAGCCAAATACAAAGCAAATGTACCTTTTTCGATAATTTATCCCAGCCAAAAATCCATAATCCTAAAAAGGTTGACTCCATGAAAAAGGCTGTTAAAGCCTCCATTGCTAATGGAGCACCAAAAATATCCCCCATAAACCGCGAATATTCGGCCCAGTTCATGCCAAACTGAAACTCCTGCACAATCCCTGTTGCTACCCCCATTGAAAAATTGACAAGAAAGAGTTTCCCCCAAAACTTCGTCATTTTTTTGTATAAATCATTCCCCGTACGCACATACATGGTTTCCATTATTGCTACTAAAAAAGATAACCCCAGCGTCAGTGGTACAAATAAAAAGTGATACACTGTTGTAATCGCAAACTGCCATCGACCTAATAATATTTCATCCATACTCTTCTCCTACCTTTCCTGATTATTTTCTTTACTTAGCGTAGCAAAATTAACCTTGCCTAAAGCCTGTACAAAATCAGTCTGTATTACAGCTAATGCAGCATGTACTGGGCATTGATTTGCACACTTCCTACTACAAGCCTCTTCCTCTTTTAAACATCGTTGTAAATCAATTGATCCTTCCATAACATTAATGACGTCTAAAAGACTAATTTCTATTGGTGCCCTCGTTAAGGCAAAACCACCTTCAATACCACGATAAGAGGTTACCAAATTTCCCTTAGTCAGCGCTCTCATTATTTTTTGTAAAAAACCAGCGGGTATATTTTGCTCTTTAGAAATGACCTGACTATTGGCAATCGCCCCCTCAGGCAACGTAGCTAAATGCATGATAATCCGAAATGCATAATCCGTTCCTTGATTAAATTGCATAGCCCCACCATCCTTACTAGATTAATACTATACTGTCCCGGTACAGTATTAATTATATCCTACTCTCTCGCATTCGTCAATTTTTTCCTTAAAAATTTAGTGAAAATTCCGTTATATATTTCAGGGAGAAAACAAAGGGACAGGTACCCTGTTTCTCCTGCCTTGTCTTCTACAGGCAATCGTCGTGGATGGGTTATAAGGGCTCTGTGGCTTTACGAAGGACGCAAGCGAAACCCTTATAGCCCAGCCACGGCAGACTAACAGTCTAGCTGCCACTTTCTTACCAACTAAAAGACAAGAGAACGACAAGAAAACCGATACCTTGTCATACTACCGTTGATACTTTTCCGCTAATGCAGCCAATGCCTCACTCAGTTCACTCGTCAAAGCATCCTGACGGAACCTCCAATCCCAATTCGCACCGACAGTTCCCGGTTGATTCATTCTACTTTCATTCCCCAAGCACAATATATCTTGTAACGGAATCATAACAGTATTGGCATTACTTTGATACGCAAAGGTAACGAGTTTCCAGCAAATTGATTCCTCTTTGCGACTATCGACACCTTGTTGCTCTATATACTGTTGTATCAATTTAGCCCTCTTCGGATCCTCTGCTAGTAAATCACTATACCAACCAGTTGTTGTTTCATTATCATGTGTCCCAGTATATAGAACGCTATTTTTCTCACAACTAAAAGTGATATATTGCTCACTCTCATCATAATTAAAAGAAAATTGTAGAACCTTAATGCCAGGAAAATAAAACTGATGTTTTAGATCATCTACTTCATCTGTGATAAAACCCAGATCTTCCACAATCAACGGTAAACTACCCAGATATTTTTCTAAAGCACTAAAAAATGCAGCACCAGGTCCCTTTTTCCATTGACCATCCACTGCAGTTTCAGCTTTACTTGGTATTTCCCAGAAAGCTTCAAATCCACGGAAATGATCCAATCTTATAATATCAACCATCTGCAGTAGAACCTGTAATCGTTGTTGCCACCACTGATAATCATCCTTAGACATTTCGTCCCAGTTATAATGAGGATTACCCCATAACTGTCCCGTTATCGTGAAATAATCTGGCGGCACACCAGCCACTGTCTTAGGATTTCCTGCTTCATCCAAATCAAACAAATTTTGATTTGCCCATACATCACTACTATCATGAGCAACAAAAATAGGTATATCACCAATTATTTTAACCTTAGATTTTTTCGCATATTTTTTTAATTTCTTCCATTGATTAGCGAATGTAAATTGTAAAAATGTATGGTATTCCATTTCATCTGCTAATAATTCTGCATATTTTCCCAGTCCCTCTTTTTTTCTCGTCCTAATATCTTCTGGCCACAAGTTCCATGCTTGCCCATCGAAATGTTTTTTTAACGCCATAAATAGAGCATAATCGGTAAGCCAAAAATCATTATTAATAATAAATTTTTTATACATAGGCGATTTTCTTTTCTTTTTAAAATTCATAAAAGCCATATGTAATAAATTTTCTTTATATAATGTAACCTCTTCGAATTCTACCCGATCCTTATCAAAATCAGGACAATCCTCTATCATTTCAGGAAGCAATAAACCAGCACTGACCAGTTCCCGCAAAGAAATCAATAAATGATTACCAGCAAAAGCAGATAGACATTGATATGGCGAATTACCATATCCCACCGGATTGATAGGCAATATTTGCCACAATCCTTGTTTGCTATTATGTAGAAAGTCGATAAACTCGTAAGCCTCTGCACCTAAGTCTCCAATACCAAACTTAGAAGGTAAAGAAGTAGGATGTAATAATACTCCTGCCTGGCGAGGAAAAGGCTCTGCCTCAAATTGCAATAACACTTTACCTTCTAAGGGTTGCAAAGTAATCTTGAGAACACCGTTGACAATCGTATACTGCTCTTTATCATCTAATAAATCGACCATCGTACCATAGCACCACTCTCGGACAGGTAATGCTATCGTAAGCGGGCTCATACTGCGATTAAATAATACAATAGCGGTATGATCTTGTTTTTTCTGTCCAAAAACGTCTTTTCCATTGGTTATGCTGCGAACATAGCCATACACTTGTTGATCCACAGGTAACGATATCCACTTCCCGGTTTTAAATACATCATACTGATTACGGATTGCAATGACTTTTTTATACCAAGCAAGTAGCTCCGCATCTTCATTTCCCCAAGGATAGGTCGATCGATTAAAAGGATCTTTATACCCTTGCGTGCCGGCCTCATCACCATAATAAATAGAGGGAATACCTGGAAATGTCATCTGCCATAATACAAGCATCTTGAGCCTTGCAATACCCAACCGATGCTTTTCCTGCGGTAAACGATATGAAGCTTGCTGAGCTACTGTTAGTGTTTCACTAGGAGGCGCCTCTCCCAAAACTGTTAAAGCCCTCGGTACATCATGACTACCAATCAAATTCATCATGGCATAAAAATTATGAACTGGGTAATTTTCCGCCAGACTCATCAATGCTCGATCAACAGCCTGAGCATCCATAATCCCGAGCATAAAATCCAAGGCAACTTGACGAAACGGATAGTTCATCACGGAGTCCATTTCATCTCCCTGAAGATATTCACGAAGTTTCCCATAACTTTTTTTATTAGAGGCATCTTCCCATACTTCGCCAATTAATACACTATCCGGATCCATTTCCTTCATCGTTTTATAGATTCTTTTAATAAACGAATCTGGTAATTCATCGGCTACGTCTAGGCGCCACCCTTTAGCTCCTAGTGTTAGCCACTGCTTTATAACACTATCTTTACCCTCAATAATAAAATCAATATAAGATGGTTCATTTTCTTCCACATTGGGTAGCGTATCGATCCCCCACCAAGATTCATAGATCTCAGGGTGATCAGAAAAACGATACCACTCATAATAGGGTGACTCCTTAGATTGATAGGCTCCCAGTTCCGGGTAGTGACCATCTCGGTTAAAATAAATACTATCACTGCCAGTATGACTAAATACGCCATCTAAAATGACTGCAATACCAACTTTATTGGCCTTCTCACATAGTTCAGCAAACTTTTTATTATCACCAAGCATTGTATCAACCGTTTTATAATCACCTGTATCATAACGATGATTACTTGATGCAGTAAAAATAGGGTTAAAATAAATGACACTAATCCCCAATTCTTTCAAGTAGGTAAGTTTTTCAATGACGCCCTGTAAATTACCACCAAAAAAATCATAGGATATGATGCGCCCCGTATCAACATCACGAATATAATAAGGATTATTACTCCAATGTCCATGAATCACACTATTTTTTTTGGGCTTGAGCACTTGCCCTGTCCCATTATAAAAGCGGTCGGGAAAAATTTGATACATCACTCCATTTTTGAACCAATCAGGTGTAGTGGCTTCCTTTATATATATTGTCACCTGATAAGCAGGTGGAGGAGTTTCATACAACCGACCAATTCCACCTAGCTGATCAGCAGCATTGCCATAGTAATAAATTTTATCTTTTATGGTAATAATAAAGTAGTACCACATAATACCTGGATTTTCCGATACATTAAATAATGCTTGATATATTTGATTATCATCCTGATCGTTTGCTAGCTTCATCTCTATTTTTTCTTCGCCACGGTCATCTTTCCATAGGCGTACTATCACTTGATCAGGTCGATCAATGCCCCGAATTGTAAGACGCAATAAAAGTTGTTGGGTACAACAAACAGCCCCAAACGGAGTACGGTAAAACCCCTGCTGGGAATTATGAATGGCAAAACTTTGATACATAAGACTCGCTCCCTTCCTGATAACCAAAATATAAGAAAAGACTTGGCTTGGGTCAAGTCCTCAGACGCAGGCAGAAACCTTAGTCGTTCTTACTTGGATCCCTAGAAAGTGATATACTTTCTGATTCCGTAAAAAATGAAACACAATGACATAAAATACATCAAGAAATTCTTTATAAAAACTTCTCTGTTATATTTCTTACATGCTACCAAGGAAGCATGACATCATTGTGTTCCCTTATTTTTGATTCTTAACCAATCATTTGTTTATAAATTTCCTGATATTGCTTAGCAGATTCTCGCCAACTATAATCACTATTCATCGCATTTTTTACTATTTTAATCCACTCTTCTTTATTATGGAATATTTTTACCGCTTCATTGATGGTATCACTCATCTCATGTGCATTATAATTTGCAAACGTAAAACCATTACCTGTGCCATCCTCTTTATTATAACTCTGTACAGTATCCTGCAATCCACCAGTCTTTCTAACAATAGGCAAACAACCATAGCGCATAGCAATTAACTGTCCGATACCGCAAGGTTCATATAATGACGGCATCAAAAACAAATCGGCACCAGCATAAATCTGACGTGCTAGAACATCATCAAACATAATTTTCGTTGCCACTTTCCCAGGATACTGCCATGCAATATATTTAAATAGATTTTCATATTTTGCTTCGCCAGTTCCTAAAATAACCAACTGTCCTTCATGATTATCCATCGTTGTATATTTTATCAGGTCTAAGATTCTACGTTCGATCAGATCCATCCCTTTCGGACCTACCAATCGAGAAACAATCGCAATAATTGGAGCATTTTCGTTTACGGCTAACCCCAACTTCTTTTGAAGTTGCAATTTGTTTTCCGCCTTTTTCTCTAAGGAGTTTATATCATAATGACTACAAATCTTCTTATCAGTAGCTGGATTATAATTATCATAATCTATACCATTAATAATCCCCACTAGCTTCTCTTGACGTTTGCGTAAAAAACCATCCAGCTGTTCTCCAAAATATGGCTCTTGTATTTCCTGAGCATATGTACAACTGACCGTCGAGACCATATCCGAATATGCGATTCCAGCCTTCATAAAGTTTACAGCATTGTGGAATTCTACCCCTTCATGATGAAAGTACTTCCAGTCTAAACTCAATATATCATGTAAAATTTCTTTAGAAAATACCCCTTGATAACGCAGGTTATGAATTGTGAACAACGTTTTAATGTGTTCATATTCCGATAATTGACGATAATGGGCATCCAGCATTACACTAACCATACCAGTATGCCAATCATGACAGTGTAATACATCCGGAATGAAATCAATTTTGTTTAATGATTCCAGTACTGCACGGCAGAAAAAACCAAATCGTTCTGCATCATCATCATAACCATAAAATCCATATCGTTTAAAGTAATCCTCATTATCTATAAAATAGAAAGTTATACCTTTATAGTCCAGTTCCAGTACGCCACAATATTTTTGTCGCCAACCAACCTGTACTAAAAAATTACTTTTAAATACCATCTGCTTTTTGTATTTTTCAGGTATATCTTGATAGTTAGGCAGAATTACTCGTACATCAATTCCTTGTTGCTTCAGTTCTTTAGGCAATGAACCAATTACATCACCGAGCCCACCGGTCTTAGCAAAAGGTACAGCTTCGGCCGCTACAAATAATACTTTTAACATGTCTTAAATCACCTGTCCTTTCTTTATCACAATAGGATATTTAACTTCTCCTTTTAACCTTTTATCCGCGTTAATTATTACGTCTTTATCACAAATTATATTTTCAAGCACTACTCTTGGTCCTATTTCGCAACTTTGCATAATAATGCTATTTTTAATATATGCCCCTTTGTGTACTTTTACGCCCCGAAATAAAATACTATTTTCTACTCGTCCTTCAATATAACAACCAGTAGCAATTAAGGAATTTTCCACATTCGCATCTGACATATATTTGGCTGGCGGTTCATCTTTAACCTTGGTATAAATCAGACCAGACTTAAAAAATAATTCTCGCCATACCTGAGGCTTCAGCAATTCCATGCTATGTTGAAAATAGCTTTGCAATGAGGTGATCCGAGCTACATAGCCATCATGATAATAGCCACGCACGTTCAGATTGTTAATATTTTTAATAATACAATGTTTGATAAAATCATAGTCCCCACGTTCAATACAATCATTGATTAAATCTATTAATATTTCTTTTTTCATGATAAATGTGTTCATGGATATATTTTGGCACTGAGATACATCCTTGTACTCTTTCATACTAACTACTTGCTGCTTTTCACCCATTTCTAAGACACTGGCATGTTGGCAATCATGAGTCTGACAATTTGCTTTCGTATATAAAGCAGTAATATCTGCTCCTGTCTTTTTATGAGCTTCCAAGGCCTGCCGATAATCCAAATTACTTACCATTTCTGGACCTGCTACCACAACATACTCTTGTGTACTTTTACGAATATAATCTATATTACTATAAAAATTTTCTACATCACCTCGATGTATCTGCATTGGAGTTTTTGTATACGCTGGCGGTAAAATAAACAATCCATCTCGTTTACGTGCTAAGTCCCACTCTTTACCTGAACGTAAGTGGTCCATCAAGGACCGATACTTATGTTGGATAAAAATCCCTACATTAGAAATCCCCGAATTGACCATATTAGATAATACAAAATCAATTAATCGATATCTTCCAGCAAAAGGGACTGCCCCCAACGGACGTGAACGGCTAAGAGTGCCTATATATTCTTCGGATTCGCTAAGATTAATAATCCCCATTAAATCACCCATCATAACTGTGCTTCCTCCTCTGCATAAAGTTCCTTTCCTTCTGGATAGGAAGTACTCGATTCATCCTTAGGTTGAGGGGGAATCATCGTATCAGCAGTCACGATTATAATTTCCTGTGTTCCCAATATGTCAGGAGCCGCTACCGTAACACCTTTTTTTAATACCGTCTTGCGCCCAATAATGGCCTTATCAACGATCACGTTTTCTTCAATATGAGCCCCTGCCATAACAACTGAGTTTTTAATAACTGCCCCTTTACCAATATGTACATCAGGAAAAATAATAGAATGGTTTACTTCTCCAAAAATCATACATCCTTCACTAATGATAGAGTTAGTTACCTTAGAGCCACTAGCAGTATAATGAGGCGGTCTCGGTGGATTGGCTGAATAAATGCGCCAATCTGAATTATACATATTGAGTTCTGATTCTTCATCTAGTAAGTCCATATTCGCCTGCCAGAGACTTTCCACAGTACCCACATCTCTCCAATAGCCTTTGAAAGGATAGGCTACCAGTTTATATTTACGCATTAACATCTTCGGTATAATATCATGACCAAAATCGTGACTAGAGTTCCGATCTTGTTCATCTTCTAATAGATATTTTCGCAACAACGGCCAGTTAAAAATATAGATCCCCATTGAAGCTTGATTACCTTTAGGTTTCTTAGGTTTTTCCTCAAAGTGATTAATCTGGCCCTCCGCATCAGTGCTCATAATGCCAAATCGGCTAGCTTCATCCCATGGTACCTCAATTACACCAATGGTCACATCTGCTCGCTTTTCCTGATGCGCTTTAATCATAAGGGAGTAGTCCATCTTATAAATGTGATCACCTGATAATATCAGTACATACTCCGGATTAAAGCGATCAATGAAATTAATATTTTGGCAAATCGCATCTGCGGTACCTCTATACCAGTCACCACCCTGTTCCTTAAGAAATGGAGGCAAAACATACACTCCGCCATGAATCCTATCCAAATCCCAAGAGCTCCCAATTCCAATGTAACTATTCAAAGCTAGAGGTTTATACTGAGTCAGTACACCAACAGTATCAATACCTGAGTTATAACAATTGCTTAATGGAAAATCAATGATTCTATATTTACCACCAAAAGGAACCGCTGGTTTTGCTACCTTTTGAGTTAAAACCCCTAAACGACTTCCCTGACCACCTGCCAACAACATCGCTATACACTTCTTATTGTGCATACTAGCTCCCCCCACTATTATAAATATAATATAAACCTTGTTTCGAGATAAGTTCAAATTTTACATCTTTGTCTATAAATCACTCTGATCTGCCCTTATGCATTTTAAATATATCGTCGCTAAAGGAGGAATCCTAAGAACTAAGGATTCTGATTTATTCTGCCAGGTTACATGTTCTGCTACTAATTCTCCAGCATTTTGTTGGCCTGAACCACCAAATTTTTCCCAGTCACTATTAAATACTTCCTTATACACTCCCATCGCTGGTACACCAATTCGATAGTCTTGATGTAGCTGCGGCGTGAAATTACATACTACGATCAATATTTCCTGTTTCTTAGACCTACGCATAAAACAAATAATACTTTGTGTATAATCACTACAATCAATCCATTCAAACCCTTGCCAATCATCATCTACTTGCCACATTGCTGGCTCCTGCTGATAAAAGTGATTGAGTTCACGGGAATATTGTTGTAACTGACTATGTTTTTCATGCTGCAAAATATGCCAGTCTAAACTTTCATGTTCTTGCCACTCGATAAATTGTCCAAATTCACCACCCATAAAGAGTAGTTTTTTCCCTGGATGGGCCATCCAGTAGCCATAAAACGCACGCAAATTAGCAAATTTCTGCCAATAATCCCCTGGCATTTTATCAAGCATTGACTTTTTACCATGAACAACTTCATCATGAGATAACGGCAAAACAAAATTTTCTGAAAAGGCATACATAAATGAGAAGGTTAATAAATTATGATGATATTTACGATGAATGGAATCAAGCTCCATATACCTGAGCATATCATTCATCCAGCCCATATTCCACTTAAAGTTAAATCCTAAACCACCAGCATGTGTTGGCCATGAAACCATAGGCCAAGCGGTAGATTCCTCGGCTAACATAAGTACATTAGGATGATGCTGAAATACTACTTCGTTGAGCTTGCGCAAAAAACTAGCGCCTTCTAAATTACCATTTCCTCCATATTTATTGGGAGTAAAATGATTATCCTCTTTGCCATAGTTTAAATACAAAATATTAGAAACCGCATCTACACGAATCCCATCAATATGATATACATCAAGCCAGAATAAGGCATTTGAGATCAGAAAACTGAGTACCTCCGTACGTCCTAAGTCAAAATTAGCAGTTCCCCATCCCATGTTTTCACTGCGCTCAAAACTAGCATATTCATAAAGAGGTGTACCATCAAAACGTCTAAGTCCATGATCATCTTTACAGAAATGTCCTGGAACCCAATCCATAATAATCCCAATACCACATTGATGGCACTTATCAACCAAATACATAAAATCCTCAGTCGTTCCATAACGACTAGTAACAGCATAATAACCGGTAGCCTGATAACCCCAAGATCCATCAAAAGGATGTTCAGCGACAGGCATAATTTCAATGTGCGTATAGCCCATATTGACCGCATATTCAGGTAGTACTTCTGCCAGTTCACGGTAGGTCAAAAGTTCATTACCGTCCCCCCGTCTCCATGAACCTAAATGCACCTCATAGATTAGTACGGGACTTTGATAAGGAGGGTCCTTTTTTTTATGTTGCCATTTCTTATCATGCCATTTATATGTATGTAAATCACATACGACTGAAGCCGTATCTGGTCTAAGCTGAGCATAAAACGCATAAGGATCAGCCTTTAACAAGCGCTGGCCACTCGTTGTATGTATCTCATATTTATAAATGACTCCAGCTGTAAGTTTTGGAATAAACAATATCCATATTCCAGACTTGGGCACCCTTCTCATTATGTGGAATTGCCCTTGCCATTCATTAAAGTCTCCAACAACCCGGACTTCTTGAGCATTAGGTGCCCATAAGGTAAAGCGTACTCCTGATACACCTTTTTCTTTACTGATATGCGCACCCATGAATTGATAACTGCGAAAATTACTGCCTTCGTGAAATAAATATACGTCCTCGTCACTTAATTGTGAAATATTGTTCACCACAGTATCCCTCCTCAGTTTTACTTGCTGATCGCTACGATTTGCGAACTACTACCGTTTTGGCTTGCCAAATTTCTTCTGCATACTGGTGAATGGTGCGATCACTTGAAAAAATTCCTGCATTGGCAATGTTTTGAATGCTCATGTTGGTCCATTGTTCTTTATTCCTATATTTCTTATCAAGAAGTACATGAGCTTTAGCATAGGAATCAAAATCCTTTAATACAAAGAACTCATCATTATTGGCAAGAAGCGAATGGTAAATAGGCCGGAATTCCTCTTTTTGATATGGTAAAAAGCCATTCACTAGCTGTTCTAATATCGTCTTTAGTCGCTCGTCATTGTTATATAAATCCCAAACGTTATACCCGCCATGAATATAATAATCAAAAACTTGCTGACTAGTTAAGCCAAAAATAAAAATATTGTCATCACCTACAGCATCATGTATCTCTACATTTGCGCCATCAAGTGTTCCAATGGTAACAGCTCCATTTAGCATAAATTTCATATTTCCTGTCCCTGATGCTTCTTTACTGGCCGTAGAAATTTGTTCACTAACATCAGCAGCTGGGAAGATCATTTCCCCTAATGAAACACTATAGTTTTCCAAAAATACTACTTTCAGCTTGTTTTGAATTGTTTTATCTTTATTAATTAACGATGCTAATACATTAATTAATTTAATCGTCTGTTTTGCAATATAATATCCCGGTGCCGCTTTACCTGCAAAGATATACGTCCGTGGTATAATATCAAGCTCAGGATTTACTCGCAAACGATTATACAAATCCATAATATGAAATATATTGAGCATTTGACGTTTATAAGAATGAATCCTCTTAATATGTACATCAAATATAGAGTGAACATTTACTGAAACGCCAGTTTTTTCTTTAATATATTTAGCAAGTATTCTTTTATTTTGAAGTTTTATTTTATGTAATCGATCCTGCACCTTTTTATCATTTGCAAATTTTGCAAATGACTTTAATTGTTCTGGTTTTTTTATCCACTCAGGACCAATACAACCGGTAATTAAATCTGCAAGTTTAGGATTGGCTTTCAGCAACCAACGTCTATGAGTAATGCCATTTGTTTTATTATTAAATTTCCCCGGATAAAACTCATGGAAATTTTTCATAATATGCTCTTTTAAAATATCAGTATGTATCGCAGCTACCCCATTGACACTATAGCTACCTACAACTGCTAATCTCGCCATATGTACCATCCCATCTGAAATAATAGCCATATCCTTAATCTTGTCCCAATCACCTGGGTATTTGTCCCATAGTTTTTGACAAAAGCGTTCATTGATTTCATAAGTAATCATATACATCCGGGGTAGTAATGTTTTAAACATTTCAATTGGCCACATTTCCAAGGCCTCAGGCATAATCGTATGATTCGTATAAGAAATCGTTTTAGTCGTAATTGCCCAAGCATCATCCCAAGATAAATTTTCTTCATCCATTAAAATACGCATTAATTCCGGTATTGCCACTGTTGGATGGGTATCATTAATATGTACCGCTACTTTTTCTGGAAGTTTTTTGATGTCTGGATATGTTTTTTTGTAATGTCTAATAATACTTTGTAGTCCTGCTGAAACAAAGAAATATTGTTGTTTCAGGCGAAGAACGCGCCCCTCATAAAAATTATCCTGTGGATATAAAATCTTAGAAATCTGACCTACCGAATTTTGATATCCCATTGCCTGCAAATATTCACCGCGATTAAATGATGCAAAATCAAAACTGTCATTTACAGTTTCTGCACTCCATAACCGTAGCGTATTTACCGTACGATTTTCAAAACCCACCATTGGCACATCATAAGGTACGGCCAAAACCGTCTCATAATTTTCATGGATAAAAACCATACGTCCTTGTCTCGACTCTTCTCTAATATTCCCATTAAATTTAACTTCAACTGATTTATCATGTTTTCTGAATTCCCAGACATATCCATCTTTTAACCAATTGTCAGGCAGTTCAACTTGATAATGATCAACAATTTTCTGTTCAAATAATCCATACTTATAACGTATTCCACATCCATGTCCAGGTAACCCAATCGCTGCCATTGATTCCATAAAACAAGCAGCTAAACGGCCAAGTCCTCCATTGCCGAGACCCGGATCCGCTTCTTGTTTTTCAATATCATTTAGATCAATACCTAGTTCCTCTAGAGCCTCTTGACACTTATCCTTTAATCCGCCGTTTACTAAATACATATCAAGTAATCGCCCGATCAAAAATTCCATGGAAAAATAATATACCTGTTTTTCTTTATGTTGCGTATAATTATTATTTGTTTCTATCCAATTTTTACTGATAATATCACGAATAATTCGGCTTAATGCCATATATTTATTATTATCAGATGCATCTTCAAGGTTTTTGCCAAACATGGTCTCCAATTTAGTCACAAAAAGATTTTTAATTTCATCTTTAGTTATTAACATGTGCATATCTTCCCCCTTAAAGTCAAAATTGAAAGCTTGTTACGTTGATAATTTATTTTTATACTGTATTTAATTCCGCTTTTTTTTGAAAATTCCTGCTAATTCCTTTTTTTTTGTAAATCTTTCTCTTATTTTTCTATTTTTTGTAAAAAATTTTTTTATAAGAAAAGACTTGGTTTCGACCAATTCGTCAGACGAAGGTCGAAGCCTTAGTCGTTCTTTCTTAAGATTGAGAAATGTTATACTTTCTGATTCCGCAAAAATAAGGGTATACTTCATAGTATACCCTTTAGTATATTATCCAACTATAATCGACGGTCTTAGCTTCCAGATACCTAGTGCATATTCCGAAATCGTTCGATCACTAGAAAAATTACCTGCATGAGCAATATTTTTAACACACATAGCTAACCACTCTTGCCGATTACGAAACTTCGCTTCTAAGAATAATTGAGCCTGGCAATAAACTGCAAAATCTCTAAGCACAAAAAATTCATCATTATGATGTAATAAGTAATTATATAAAGGTCTAAATTCCTCTTTTTCATTAGGCAAAAATCCATCTACTAACTGCTCCATGACTCTCTTGATCCGTGTATCTTCATTATAAACATCCCAGGAATTATAACCACCATAACGATAATAATCAAGAGCCTCCTGAGCCGTAAGACCAAAAATTATAATATTTTCTTTCCCCACCGCCTCCTTAATCTCTACATTCGCTCCATCTAATGTGCCGATCGTAATTGCTCCATTCATCATAAATTTCATATTACCGGTTCCTGAAGCTTCTTTACTCGCAGTAGAAATCTGTTCACTTACATCTGCTGCTGGAAAAAGCATTTCACCTAAAGATACGCTATAATTTTCTAAAAACACTACCTTTATCTTATCATTAATTTCTTTATCATTATTAATAACTGTTGCTAAAATGTTGATTAATTTAACCGTTTGCTTTGCAATATAATAACTAGGTGCTGCCTTACCAGCAAAAATAAACGTCCTCGGTATCATATCAAAATTAGGATTCTTTTTTAACTGATTGTATAAATGCATAATATGCAATGCATTTAATATTTGACGCTTGTAAGCATGTATCCGTTTAATCTGAACATCGAATATAGAATGTGCATTGACAATAACTCCATTTTTTTCTTTTATGTATTCTACCAACTTTTGCTTGTTCTGAAGTTTTATTTCTGCTAATCTTCCTTTAAATACTTGATCATCAGCAAACTCATATAAATTCAAAAGTTCTATAGGATACTTAATCCAATTGGCTCCAATGGTATCCGTTATCAACGTCGCAAGTCGCGGATTTGCTTTTAATAACCAACGCCGATGAGTAATACCATTTGTCTTGTTATTAAATTTATAAGGATAATAGGTATGAAACTCATTCATAATGTGTTTGCGTAGAATTTCAGTATGTAGCTGAGCTACACCATTTACACTATAGGTCCCCACTACCGCCAAGCGTGCCATGTGTACCAAACCATCAGCAATCACTGCCATGCGTCCAATGTGATCCCACTCCCCAGGATACTTTTCCCATAGTTCTCGGCAGAATCGCTCGTTTATTTCGTCAATAATCATATAGATGCGAGGTAGTAATGTTTTAACCATTTCTACTGGCCATGTTTCAAGAGCTTCCGGCATAATTGTATGATTGGTGTAGGATATTGTATTGACAGTAATCTTCCAAGCTTCCTCCCAGCTAAGTTCTTCTATATCCATTAACAAACGCATTAACTCTGGAACCGCCAATACTGGATGGGTATCATTGATATGTATTGCTATTTTTTCAGGTAGTTCTTTGATATTACTATTTTTTTGTTTGAATCCCCTTAAAATACTCTGTAGTCCTGCTGACACTAAAAAATATTCCTGCTTTAATCTAAGTAACCGTCCTTCCATAAAGCTATCATCCGGATAAAGAATTTTAGAGATTCGCTCTACTGAATGTTTATACTCTATGACCTTTAAATAATCATTACGATTGAACGATGTAATATTAAAGTCACCTTCTGCCAGTTCTGCACTCCATAACCGAAGAGTATTTACGGTACTATTTCCATACCCCACCATAGGAATATCATATGGTACTGCCAGCACCATTTCATAATCTTGATGGATATAGTGCTTTTTTTTATCTAGTCCCACACTACTTGTAACATTACCACCAAATCTTATTTCTACCGCTTTATTATTCCTACGATATTCCCATATATATCCATCCTTTAGCCAATTATCAGGTAACTCAACCTGATTATCGTTGACTATTTTTTGTTCAAATAATCCATACTTATAGCGAATCCCACAGCCATGACCAGGTAAGCTCAGTGCTGCCATCGAGTCAAGAAAACAAGCCGCCAGTCTGCCAAGCCCTCCATTACCCAGCCCCGCATCTGGTTCTTCCTGTAAAATTTCATGTAGTTCAATCCCCAAATCAGTCAAAGCATCTTGACATACGTTGAGTAATCCCATATTAAGCAAATTCATTTCGAGCATTTTACCTAGCAAAAATTCAATGGAAAAATAGTATAGTTGTTTTTCCCCCTTATCACTATACTGTTTATTGGTCTTTGCCCAATTGGGATTGATATAATCACGAATCAGACTGCCAAGAGCCATATAGCGTTCATTAATACTAGTCTCGCCAAACTCTTTATTATATATACTCTGTACCTTCTTTAGGTAATCCTCTTTAAAAACGTCTTTATTCATCAGCAAAGAAACCCCTCCCGAAATATAAGGATGGACTATTTCGGTATGTCATAGATAGCACGATCCTATTATCGTATCCTAAATTACTGTTCCTTTCTCAATGACTAGAGGATAATTTTTTTCACCTTTTAACCATTTCCCGCTTGTAATAGTAACATTCTTATCAAAAATAACATTCTCAATTACAGCATTTTCATCAATATTACAACTCTGCATCACAATACTATCTTTTACATATGCCCCCTTATGCACTGTTACACCACGAAATAAAATACTATTTTCTACACGACCTTCAATCGTACATCCATTCCCAACCATTGTATTGGATACCTTGGCATTTTCCTTATATTTCACTGGTGCTTCATCTTTGACTTTCGTATAAACTAACCCTGATTTGAAAAATAATTCTTCCCACTTTTCCGGTTTTAATAGCTCCATATTATGTTTATAGTAACTTTTTATACAATCAACTCTTGCAGCATAGCCTTTATACGGATATCCATATATCTTTAATTTCTCAATATTCTTCATCAGTATATCTCTAATAAAATCTACACCCCCCTGCTTATGGCAAGATCGTATCAACTTTACTAATAACTTTTTTTCAATTAAATACATTTCCATAGATACTTTATGACATATAGTAGTAGGACTATTAATAAATAAATCCGTAATCCGCCCATCATTCTGGCATTCTACATTCACATGCTCCATAAATTCTTCATCATTATTATATTCTTTATATAGGATTGTAATATCTGCACCTATTTCTTGATGAAACTTGAAGGCTTTACGATAATTTAAGTTACAAACAATATGACTACCAGCAATCAGTACGTATTGTTGCCGACTGCTTTCAATATAATCTAGATTATTATAAAAGTTTTCTATGTTCCCTTGATAAATACCCGATATACATTGCGAATGACCAGGTGGCAATATAAATAATCCATCTTTTTTCCTCGCTAAATCCCATTCCTTTCCAGATCGTAAATGATCCATTAATGCACGATATTTATTTTGTACTAAAATACCAACATTACATATTCCCGAGTTCACCATATTCGATAAGATAAAATCAATCAGCCGATATCGGCCACCAAAAGGAACCGCAGCTAAAGGTCGACCTTTGGTTAGTTCCGTTAAAAAATCCTGATCATCATTCAGATTTACAATTCCCATCACATTTTGCATACTATCCCACCTGCTTTTGTATCCCCATGATATCCTTTGCTAGAACATCAATATCACCAGGAATCACTATATTTTCTTCTATTACTGTAATCTCATTTTTACCAATAGCACCTATGACGCCACCCACTTCGACTATACTTTTACGTCCAATAATAGCGCGATATACTTGAGAGCGTACGCCAATATTCGCATACGGCATAACAATAGAATCCTTCACATAAGCCCCTTCTGCAATATGCACACCTGGAAAAATCACAGAATGATCCACTTCGCCAAAAATAGAACATCCTTCACTAATGAGTGAACGTGTTACTTTGCCTGTCGAGCCAATGTAGTGAGGTGGTCTAGTCGGATTGACTGAGCAAATTCGCCAGTTGGGATTATATAGATCAAGCTCTGGTTCATCAATCAGTAAATCCATGTTTGCTTCCCAAAAACTTTCTACCGTACCTACATCTTTCCAGTAATTTCTGAAGTTGTATGCGAATAAACGATGATCACTTGCTACTAGTTTTGGAATAATATCTTTCCCAAAATCATGACTAGAAAGCTTATTTCTGCTATCCTCTTCCAAAATTTTTCTCAGTAGTCGCCAATTAAAAATATAAATCCCCATCGATGCTAAGTTACTTTTAGGTTCTTTTGGTTTTTCCATAAATTCTTTAATTTTGCCAGTTTCACCTACGCTCATGATGCCAAACCGCGATGCTTCCCGCCATGGTACCTCAATCACAGAAATCGTTGCCTCTGCCTTTTTGGCCTTATGATATTCTAGCATCAGAGAATAATCCATATGGTAGATATGATCACCTGATAATATGAGTACATAATTAGGATTCATCATTTCAATGAAATTTAAATTTTGATAAATCGCATCTGCTGTGCCTTGATACCACTGCGCACCTTTTTCACGAGCATATGGCGGCAATATAAATACTCCTCCATCTCTACGATCTAGATCCCATGAACTACCAATACCAATATAACTGTGCAATTCGAGGGGCTGATACTGAGTAAGCACGCCTACTACATCAATTCCTGAATTATGACAATTGCTAAGCGGAAAATCAATAATGCGATATTTCCCACCAAAAGGTACCGCTGGTTTTGCCATCTTCTTGGTTAAACTACCTAATCGACTTCCTTGCCCACCAGCTAAGATCATTGCCACACATTCCTTTTTGCTCATCATACCAATCCCCCATTTTCTTTTGACTACAACATCAACTACCAAACCTTCCATTTTTCATCTTATTCTCTAGTTCCACTAAATATTCTCAGTTTCTTTACTTTGTTTGTAAATATTTTCCATCTTTACATTTTATTTCTATTCGCTGTTTGCTCTCAAATTCCTCTTTCCATGAGTAATAAAAAAAGATCAATAAGAAGAACCAGTGCCATATCTCTGACACTGGTTCTTCTTATTGATTTATATACATCACTAAATCTTCTTCATAACAATCAAACTAACAATACAACTGTCATTTTAATAAGCTTGCCGCCTCCTGATCCAATAACCAGTACAATTCACCGCTATTAGGAGTAATTAATTTCGCCGGAAACGATTGCGCTCTCGGTGTTTTCTCTAGGATATTTTGCACAACCTGAGCCTTTCCCTTACCATTAACCAAGAAAGCAATCACCCTCGCTTGGTTTAATATCGCCGGCGTCAACGTCACTCGATACATGTTTTGTTTTTCCAGATAAACAGAGCTTACCCAATGATCCTTTACGCTGAGGACATCTGTCCCAGGGAAAAGTGAGGCAGTATGTCCATCATCTCCTAATCCTAAAAATACAAAGTCAAACTGCGGATACTCTTGCCCTAATGCTGAGCATAACAAGGTTTCATATTTCTCCGCTGCCCCAGTTGCTGAACCCTCATAAACGATAGGATGTATATTTTCCGCTGGAATGGCTACATGGTTTAAAAATGCCTGACGAGCCATCTCCTGGTTACTTAAAGAATCAGTCGGTGGTACGCACCGTTCATCCCCCCAATAGATATGAATACACTGCCACGGCAGTCCCTTACAATAAGGATCTTTTGCCAATAATTCATAGGCTTTGCGTGGTGTTTCACCGCCAGATAAAGAGACATGGCAAATGCCGCGGCTTTGTACTGCCTGTTTGGCTACACTCGCAAATAATGCAGTCATTGCAATACTTGCCTGCTTTGCATCTTGATAGATTGTAATTTTCTCCATTTCATACCTCCTGGCATTTATCACATTCTAGACATACAGGTTGTAACCAACTTCGTCCATCTTGTACAATCAGTTCCTCAGCTTCCTTAGGTCCCCACTGCCCTGCAGCATAGCTCGGTAATGGTTCTTTATCATTTTGCCATCGTTGTAAAATCGAACCTAATACAGTCCAGGCCATTTCTACTTGATCACTTCGCATAAATAGTCCAGGATCACCACGCATCACATCTAATAGCAATGTCTCATAAGCCTCTGGCGAAGCTACTTGGAAGACTTCATTATAGGTATAATGCATTTCAACTGGTTTTATTTTCATAATAGGTCCTGGTTCTTTGGCCAATGTTCTTAGCATAATTCCTTCTTCTGGCGCAATTTGAATTGCCAAACGATTGGGTTGGATCACACGATCGGAAAAAGGATGATGGGGAACTGGGCGAAACTGTAAGGAAATTTCCGAAGCGCGAGCTCCCATCCGCTTACCAGTACGTAAGTAAAAGGGAACGCCCTGCCAACGCCAGTTATCAATATAAAATTTAATCGCTACAAAGGTCTCTGTCCTAGAATCCTCCGCTACATTGTCCTCGTCATGATAACCAATCACTGGTTCCCCTGCTACTATTCCCTCTGTATATTGACCACGTATCGCTACTTTAAGTACCTCTTCTACCGTAATGGGACGAATCGCATGCAATACATCCACTTTCTTATTACGAATTTCTTCCGCATTAAAAGAAGTCGGTGGCTCCATGGCAACTAAGCACATTAGCTGCAATAAATGGTTCTGGATCATATCTCGCAGCGCCCCTGCATTTTCATAATAGCCACCACGTCTGCCAACACCAACTTCTTCCGCCACCGTAATTTGTACATGATTAATAAAACTACGATTCCAAATGGGTTCCCACATGGCATTGGCAAAGCGAAATGCTAAAATATTTTGCACCGTTTCTTTGCCAAGATAATGATCAATCCGATACGTCTGAGATTCATCAAAAACTTCTGCTAATATTTTATTTAATTGCTGTGCCGATTCTAAATCCCGCCCAAAAGGTTTTTCAATGACAATTCGGTATTGTTCCTCTCCCCGAAGAACTTTTGCCCTTCCTAATTGCTTTACAATCGGTGCAAATAACGTAGGCGGTGTTGCCAAGTAAAATATCTTAGTCGCGGATTTTTGCCATCCCTGTTCTAGTTTTTCTAACAGCGATGTGTACATAGTAGAATCTTGATAATCAAGTTTCATATATGTTATCGCGCTTGAAAAAGTCTTCCAATCTTCATGGTTATAGATTCCACTACGCGAAAACTTCTCTACACCACGGCGTAATTGCTCACGAAAACCATCATCTCCAAGTGAAGTACGGGCTAAACCAATAATCTGAAACGGATCAGGCAATAGTTGATTGATAAATAGATCATATAGGGCTGGTATAATTTTACGCTGAGCTAAATCACCTGACGCACCAAAAATACAAATAGCGGTTGGTTTTATACCTAACTCTGCTGCCATATCCTTGTCCCCCTTCTTATAATTCTCCAAACTTATCAAATCGGTAAAACCTTTTTACAATTAGTATACCCTTTTTATAGACTCATCGATAGTATCATACTTATTTTTGCGACCCAATATTCCCCTTAGTATGTAAAAAAAAATATATTATATATTTTTCATTATTCATGCAGGTATTATTCAGCAAATGTAGTATACTATATAGCAGACAACGTCCTAATAGTGTTTACTTTTTATTTGGCAGGTGGCTTTATTATCAAACTTACAACACGACAAACTAGCATCCTAGAAATCATTCAAACCGCTGGCCCTATTACTGGTAATCAAATTGCGGAAAAGCTCCACCTTAGTCGAGCAGCTTTACGCTCAGACTTAGCCATTTTAACAATGTCTGGCTTGGTGGGTGCTAAACCAAGAGTTGGCTATTATTTTACAGGACAAAGTGCTCAAAACTTAAAAACTGCCATGTTTAATACCGTTTTAGTCGGCGATGTCTATTCCCGCCCGATTGTCGTCAGAGAAAATACTTCTGTATATGAAGCCATTGTTACGTTATTTATTGAAGACGTTGGTACCATTTTTGTGACCTCTGAAGATAATATGCTCGAAGGTGCCATATCTAGAAAAGATCTCTTAAAGGCAGCAATGGGTGGCAAAAGTAACAACGAATTACCCGTCGGTATTATCATGACAAGAATGCCTAATATTATTTTGACAACGCTAGAAGAACCAGTGCTAGCTGCAGCGCAAAAGCTATTAGAGCATCAAGTAGATGCATTACCGGTAGTCAAAATGATTAAAATAGGTGATCAAACCAGCTTTGAAGTTGTTGGTCGTTTTACTAAAACTAATGTCACACATCTTTTTGTACAATTATCAGAATAACGACTGAAAGGAGCTTTTCGTTGCATACTTCATCCAACAGTCAATCCTCTCTCATTTATATCTTATCTGATTCCATCGGTGAAACAGGAGAAATGGTTGTAAAAGCAGCAATTAGTCAATTTGATGGAGCAAAGATGCATGTTCGGCGCAAACCCTATTTAAAATCAGCTGAACAAATCATTCTTGCCCTAAATGAAGTATCGCAAGCTGGCGGTGCCGTAATGTATACTCTAGTTCGTCCTGAATTAAAAACTGCCTTAGAAACCAATGCGAAAATGCTAGGACTGATATATGTCGACATTATGGGGCCCATCGTTCATGCACTAGCAGCAATCTCGCATTTATCGCCACGCAATGAGCCAGGTCTCATACATAAATTAGACGATGCATATTTTACAAAAATTGCAGCAATTGAATTTGCTATTAAATTTGATGATGGCAAAGAACCTAGCGGATTATTACAAGCTGATATTGTCATCACAGGAGTATCACGAGCATCTAAGACTCCCCTCTGCATGTATCTAGCGCATAAGGGAATTAAAGCTGCAAATGTACCATTAATCAAAGATATTCCTCCTCCTCCAGAGCTTTTCCAGGTACCTCCTCATAAAGTAATTGGATTAATGATTAAACCATCTTTACTCTTTGAAATACGCAAAGATCGTTTAAAAACAATGGGTTTACAGCAAACCACTTCGTATGCTGATATGGAACGTATTGTAGAAGAACTTGATTACGGAGAGAAAATTATGCGTAAAATTGGTTGTCCTATTCTTGATGTTACAAATAAAGCAACGGAAGAAACCGCTGCTAGAGTAATGGAAATTTACCGCAAAGGAGTTAATAAATAATGGAAAAATACGTATACTTATTTAATGAGGGACGCGCTGATATGCGTTCACTACTCGGAGGAAAAGGCGCTAATTTGGGAGAAATGACTACCATTGGCTTACCAGTGCCTCCTGGCATGACGATTACAACTGCTGCATGTCGTGAATATTATAAAACTGACAAACGTCTTCCAGATGCCATTGTGGCTGAAGTACGCAAAAACTTAGCACACCTAGAAAATGAAATTGGCAAAAAGTTAGGTGATAGCGTCAATCCTCTTTTAGTTTCGGTACGTTCTGGTGCAGTATTCTCGATGCCAGGCATGATGGATACCATTTTAAATCTGGGCTTAAATGAAATAACAGTACAAGCTGTTGCTAAAAATACAGATAACTTAGTATTTGCTTATGATTCTTATCGTCGTTTTATTCAAATGTTTGCCGATGTAGTATTAGAAATTCCTAAACATGACTTTGAAACCGTATTGACTGAATACAAACATGAACAAGGCGTCACGTATGACCAAGAACTCTCTGCTGAAACATTACGGAAAATTATTAACAGCTACAAAAAACTAGTGTTAGAACGTACAGGCTCTCCTTTCCCTGAAGATCCTATGGATCAATTATTTCTTTCAATAGAAGCCGTCTTCCGTTCTTGGAATAACGATCGTGCTTTTATATACCGTAATTTAAATAAAATTGACCATGACTTAGGTACAGCTGTAAACATTCAATCTATGGTGTTTGGTAATATGGGTAATGACTGCGGAACTGGTGTAGCTTTTACTAGAAATCCATCCACCGGGGAAAATGTTTTATATGGAGAATATTTAACAAATGCGCAAGGCGAGGATGTAGTGGCTGGTATTCGTACTCCACAACCAATTGCCAAATTAGAACTTCAGATGCCTGAGGTCTATAAACAGTTTTCCAATATTGCTCATCTACTGGAAAAGCATTATAAAAATGTACAAGATATTGAATTCACAATTGAAAAAGGCAAGTTATTCATGTTGCAAACTCGAAATGGTAAACGTACTGCTCAGGCGAGTATCAAAATTGCTCATGATTTAGCAGTAGAAGGCTTAATCACTAAAAAAGAAGCATTATTGATGATCGAGCCAGGTCAACTGGATCAACTTTTGCATCGCCAAATTGATAGTAGCTCTAAATTATCGATACTGGCTACCGGTTTACCAGCTTCTCCAGGTGCCGCATCTGGCGCTGTAGTCTTTAGCTCCGATCATGCTGAACAACTAAATAAAACTGGACAAAAAGTACTGCTTGTACGTACAGAAACAACACCTGATGATATTCATGGTATTATTGCCTCGCAAGGAATACTAACTAGTCGTGGCGGTATGACAAGTCATGCTGCTGTAGTCGCTCGCGGTATGGGTAAGCCATGTGTTTGTGGTTGCGATACACTAAAAATTGATTATCAAAATAAACTCTTTACGGTCGGACAGATAACGGTTAAAGAAGGTGACATTGTATCAATTGATGGTGCAACTGGTCGAGTTATTCTAGGTAAAGTACCAATGGTAGATCCAGTACTTTCTGATGAATATAAAACGATTTTAGCTTGGGCTGATTCCGTAAAACGTCTAGATGTTAGAGCCAATGCCGATACACCTGAAGATGCACTAAAAGCTCGTGAATTTGGCGCTACTGGTATCGGATTAACCCGTACTGAGCATATGTTTATGGGACAAGATCGTCTTCCTCATGTACAACGAATGATACTAGCAGAAACACAAGAAGAACGTCTTGATGCCTTATCCTATCTACTACCTATTCAAGAAAATGATTTCTATGGCATTTTAAAAGCGATGAATGGTTATCCTGTCTGCATCCGCCTATTAGATCCACCACTACATGAATTTTTGCCTAGTTTAGAAGAGCTAATTATTGAAACGACTACACTCAGAATAACAAATGAAAATATGCCTTTACTTGCCGAGAAAAATGCATTGCTCAAAAAAGTTCGTACTCTACATGAATCCAATCCAATGCTTGGACATAGAGGATGTCGCCTAGGCATTACCTATCCTGAAATCTATGAAATGCAAATGCAAGCCATCTGCAATGCTGCTGCTCGCCTAACATTAGAAGGCTATACGGTATTCCCAGAAATTGAAATTCCTCTCACGATTGGCAAAGCAGAAATGGTCTTTTTCAAAGAAAAAATTGATCGCATTGCGAAAGATACGATGGAAAAACATCATACTACATTCCACTATCTATCAGGTACAATGATTGAATTGCCTCGTGCAGCTCTCCTTGCTGGAGAATTAGCTGAAGTCTCACAATTCTTTAGCTTTGGTACAAATGACTTAACACAAACTTGCTTAGGTTTTAGCCGTGATGATGCGGAAGGTAAATTCTTAAATCCTTATTTAGATATGAAAATTTTATTAGAAAATCCTTTCATTACGCTTGATCGTAAAGGCGTAGGGCAACTAATGAAAATTGCAACTGCTAACGGTCGCCAAACACGCCCTGATATCGTCATCGGTATTTGTGGCGAACATGGCGGTGAAGCCAGTTCTATCGAATTCTGCCATGAAATCGGTCTTGATTTTGTTAGTTGTTCTCCTTACCGTGTCCCTATCGCCCGCCTATCTGCTGCTCAAGCTGCTATTAGTAATGGTGAAGTTTACGGAACTAAATAATAGATATAATAAAGAAGAAGCAATATCAATCGTGATATTGCTTCTTCTTTATTATATCCACCTTTCCGCTATGCGATGAAACTTTTTCCAATACTTATCTATTTTGGACTTTATGAATACTTCCTCCCGTCGCTGCCACCCCATTAGCATTCCAGACTCTAAATGTAGTATCTTACTGGATCTTTTAGTTATTAATAGTTGAAGTAACTTATTTGTACTATCCACATCTTGAACTAACCCTAGACCATTTTGTAATGTATGCAAACGTAAGATAAGCGGATCTACCTCATAAAATAACGATTTCATCACTTCCGCGATATATTTTATTTTTTTAATTGTTAGCCGCAGTTTATGCACATCCTCAGCAATCGTCCAGTCTATTGTTTTTCCCTGTTTTAGTGCTACCATCAGCCATATTGATAAATTTCTAATCGCGTATTCCCTTACCGTAATATTGCCTCCGATTAGTTCCTCAGAATTTACAGTAATGAGCGTCGCCCATAAGTCTAATAATAACGGTGTAGTATAACCATTCTTAAACATTTGATATATATTTTTCTCTTCCCATTGTCGCCTCTTGAATAGCAACTTTCCGAGCTCATTGCTCTTGCTAGAGCTCGGCCAATTATCCACAACTTCTTGCCAACTAGCATATGCTACATCCATTTCCCGTATACCCGCTAACATTTGCCCAACCTTCCTGAGTTCTGCCTGGTAAGACTTATATTGATCACACATAAATAACGGCTCAGCAAATTCCAATATAGAGCGCAAACGACGCAAACATACACGTAGTTCATGTATATGTTCCGGTAAAGCTGGATTTGCTATAAAGTTCTGTTGGGCCAATAGAACTTGAGCGATTAACTGTATTAAAATAGTGCGAAATTCTTGATTTGCTACATTTTTTTTATTGATTTGTAGTAAAGGATTCACCGTTTCTGATGAGCGGTCCACTAGTCCTGCTAATATAAGTCCCCTATAAAATTTGCTATCGGGATCAGGTAATAACGAATACTCTCTTGCTAATATTGCTCCTAATCGTAGCAAGGAAGCAGGTTGCCCCGATTTTAGTTCTAATTCCACCTCTAATATAGGAGCCGTACTTTCACCAGCTATAATTTCGCCTTGGTCTGCTGCCACTTCAATTTGACTACCATCAGGCATAATGACATCTAATTTTCTTCTCTCAAATCGTGTAATCACAATGGGGCTGAGTATTTCACTGCCAACTACCTGTGCTAACTGCATACCAACTGCAGTATCATGAAAAACTCCAATATTGGGCTCGCAGTCACTAACAACAACATTCCACTCTCGTCGTTCATGTAGTCCGCCAGCCGATGATCCCCCGCCCTTTACAGTTGCAATCCACTTTTCGCCCTCACGACGGACGCGATAGGCTAGTTTTGCTTTTTGCAAACAATAGGAGGGGGTATCAAAATAATGAGCATCTAAATTCTCTATATGTTCCGATCCCGGTACCGCAATTTCAGATAACGATTTGCTTATCATAATATTTTCCCAGACACTAGGGTCAGTACATCTAAGTTTTAACTCTGTTTCTGTGGTTTTCTTAGCCACCATCAATCGCCAGCCTTCCGACTTAATTAAATTCCGTGCGAATTCTCAGGAATTTCCAGGAATTTCACATCTGGATTGCGTTCACTGACCCATCTGATAGCCCATTCATTACTTAATAACAATACAGGACGATCCTTTATATCCTGAATCATCATGCCGCTATCAATGCTCTTCATAGAGTTAATGGCATCACCTTCGCCAACTAGCCAACGAGCTACGCTAAATGGTAAGCGATCCATAATAATATCTACACTATATTCATTCTTTAATCGATATTCTAATACTTCAAATTGAAGTGCACCAACCACACCAATAATAAAAGATTCGACTGCACTATCAAGCTGACGAAATACCTGTACAGCGCCTTCCTGAGTCAACTGCGTCATGCCCTTAACAAATTGTTTACGCTTCATTGTATCTTTAGGCTGCACTCTAGCAAACTGTTCCGGAGGAAATACAGGGAAGTCTTGGAAAGTAAACTTTTTATTCTCCGCACATAAGGTATCCCCAATACCAAAGACTCCAGCATCAAATAGCCCGATTACATCTCCTGGATATGCTTCATCAATAATCGTCCGTTCTTGAGCTAAAAATTGTTGAGGCTGCGCAAGTTTAATATTTTTACCTGATTGTACATGATATACAGACATCCCTCGGGTAAATTTACCAGAACAAATTCGAATAAAGGCTAAGCGATCACGATGTGCAGGATTCATATTTGCCTGTATTTTAAAAACAAAAGCGGAAAATTCTTCACTCGTTGGATCAATTTCGCCATCAGTCGAAATACGCGCTACAGGTGCAGGTGCTAAATTCAGAAATTCTTCTAAGAAAGGACGTACACCAAAGTTTGTCATTGCGCTACCAAAAAACATCGGTGTCAATTCCCCAGCCTTTACTTGCTCTAGATTAAAAGCATCACCAGCCATATCAAGTAGTTCAATGTCTTCACACAATGCGGTATGCACATCCGCACCTAATACGTCTCTAAAAGCTGGATCATTTACCTGCCCCATAGTAGAAGGTAATACGGACTGTCCATGCGATCCATCACGTTCAAATAATTCGACCTGCGACTGCTGACGGTTATATACTCCAACATAGTTACCATGTATCCCTACAGGCCAGTTCATCGGATATGCTCTTATACCGAGTACCTGCTCAAGTTCTTCCATTAATTCAAATGGATTTTTCCCAAATCGATCTAATTTATTCACAAAGGTAAATACAGGAATACCTCGTTGCCGACAGACATGAAATAGTTTTTTAGTTTGTTCTTCTACCCCTTTGGCCACATCAATCAGCATAACTGCACTATCCGCTGCCATGAGTGTACGATATGTATCTTCACTAAAGTCTTGGTGACCTGGTGTATCCAAAATATTTACCCGATATCCATCGTAATCAAATTGTAATACACTAGAAGTTACAGAAATACCTCTTTGCTTTTCAATCTCCATCCAATCGGAAACCGCATGTTTTTGTGCTTTTCTCGATTTTACAGAACCAGCTAAGCGAATGGCTCCACCATAGAGCAATAATTTTTCTGTTAATGTAGTTTTCCCCGCATCTGGATGAGAAATAATCGCAAATGTTCGTCGACGCTTTGTCTCTAATTCTAATTCTTCCATTATATCGTAAAAGACCCCCTACAATCTTATATTCACTATATAAATCACTCTCTATTACTATAGAGTCCCACCTCTTAAATGTCAATTATTATCCGAATTTTACTGTTTCTATTGTGCCTTTTTATGGTATAATTATCTTTGGTGATAAAAATGATTATTTTTAAAAACGATTGGCACGACTTACTGCAAGATGAATTTAAGAAAGAATATTACTTACACTTGAGACAAACTCTAATTAAAGAATATCAAACCAAAACGATTTATCCTAATAAATATGATATTTTTAATGCCCTTCATTATACATCGTATCATGACATAAAGGTCGTAATCTTAGGACAAGATCCCTATCACAGGCCGAATCAAGCACATGGACTTAGTTTTTCAGTAAAACCAGGTGTGCAACCACCACCTTCATTAATGAATATTTACAAAGAACTAAAAGATGATCTAAATTGTTATATTCCCAATAATGGCTATTTAAAATCATGGGCTGACCAAGGTGTGCTGCTTTTAAATACCGTTCTCACGGTTGTCGAAGGTCAAGCAAATTCGCATAAGCATATAGGCTGGCAGCAGTTTACAGATAAAATTGTCTCTTTATTAAATCAAAGAGAAGAACCCATTATTTTTATTTTATGGGGAAATAATGCCCAATCAAAACTCCGCCTGCTCACGAATTCGAAGCATTATACCATTCAATCCGTGCATCCTAGTCCCTTATCTGCAACAAGGGGGTTCTTTAAAAGCAAACCTTTTTCCAAAACCAATCAGATTTTAATCTCTTTGGGGAAAGAACCAATCAATTGGCAAATTGATAATATTTGAATCATAGTAACACATTATTTTGATAAGCAATAACAAAACAACCAGGCTCATTTTGAAGTGCCTGGTTGTTTTCTTTTTATAATTTTACAATCTCGTATCGGTTTACATTATCATTTTTTAAGGTATCAGCTGTCTGCTTATATGTAAATGTGGGATTCAAAGCGGTTACAAAACCCAAAGTCCATGTTTGATACAGTTCTTTCATCAGATTTTTATCAACTCCGGCCTTTGCCCAATTTTTTTCTTGTAAACAATCTTTTCCTTCCCATATGACTTGATCCGCTTCATTAACTGTTATCGCATCACCCTGATCACAAGGCATGCCATTTAATATATAGTCATTCAACGCTTGATATATACCAGTTGCCACTTGCGTTTCATACTTACCTTGTGCTTTCGCGTGCGCTCCACAGGCTTTTCCATGCTCTGCAAAAGCACTTTGCGCTAGGGTATGCGCACTTTCTCCACATGCATCAACAAGTTCCTTGATAAAAGCACTCTCCCTCGTTTCCGCAATGGTAATCTGACGTTGTAACCAACCATGAATATTATTATGATCAATCAAATCTTCTAATTTTTTGTTCTCTACAGGAGCTCCATAGATTTGCCAAACCTGAGTCTGTAATTCTTCTGCTGTAGCTCCACACAGTTCTTCAGCCTTTTCATATAGTAGCTGCTCTCGCTCTATAACCCTGCTAATTTTATGATATAACCAATAATGAATATGTCCTAAAAAGGCACTCATAATGTATTCCTCCTATTAAATCACTTTATTTAAACTTGCTAGTAGTTCATTTATATTCATACCATGAATCTCCGCTGCCTTACTAACGGCCTCACCGGTAGCAGATGGGCAACCTAGACATCCCATACCAAACGAACGGAAAACAGGAACCGTTTGCGGATAGATTCGGACAATATCACTAATAATACTATCATCTGTAATTTTATCTCCAGGTACCAACGTTCCTTCCGTAAGTGCTCCCGGTACAGGCACTATATCTTGTCCCTGCTTAGATTGAGGTATTAGTGGCTGCGTTTCAGAACTAACACCTTGATAAAAAGCTGCCAATACATCCACTTTAAATTTTTTAAGACCCACTCGCTCTATAAATTGCCCCATACGTTCAATATCAGCATTCTTTTGATAGTATTTAATAATTACATCAACAATATGTAATACTTCATCATACTCTAGACCTTCAATTAATAGATCCGCTAACCTTGGATGAGCACCAGCACTCCCGCCTACGTATACATCCCAGCCTAAATCGGTTCCAATCACACCAATATCTTTGACATGCACTTCTGCGCAAGAATTCTGACAACCCGCTACTCCGAATTTCATACGAGAAGGCATCTCTTTCTTATGATATAATTCATCCAGTTCCATCCCAAGCTTTATCGTATCTTGCTTACCTCTTTTGCAAAATAAACTACCTGGACACATTTTTATGCTACGTACACAATTAGAATATCCCATAGCTGGCTGCATACCAAGTTCTTGCCAAATTGTTTCGATATCATCAGCCTTAAGCCCCGTAATCATAATACGCTGAGCTGATGTAACCTTCATTACACCATGATATTTTTCTGCTACATCAGCGTATTTTCGCATTAAATCAGGCTTTATAAAACCCCCAGGTAAATGTGGTGTAATAGCATATGTACGTTTGCCATCACGAACTTTTTGTAAGTTAGCACCTCTAGGTAACATATTATAACCCCTCCTTACATCTTATCTTTATAATATCCAATAACCTTATTCTTATCTGTGATATATATCAAATTTTAAATCAAAATAAAAAGTTAGATATTATATCATAATACTAAATACTTCTACGATATAAAGTCTAACTATTCTACTTTATGCTTGTACCTTTACAGTACACCAATATTAAGTTCCAATAATAATGAATCTACAATCATTTCTACAACCAAAAATTTAGAAGTACTTACCTTAGCCTTAAATTCTGATCCAACAACCAACGTAGGTGGTGAAATATCCACCTTCAATCCATATTTTTCAAAATTAGTTGCCGCATTTCCCGTCACCATATTTGTTAATTCCGAAATAGCACTTTGCGCCATCTCATCCATTTCCGCAACTGGCATCCCCATCATCATCGTCGAAGCAATCGCCTTAGCAGTCTCAGTACTCATATTATATGCCACATTACCTTGTAATTCATCTGTTAAACCTACCAGTATTGTGACCCCTTTGCTATTCATAAACTGATCACCAATAGAAATTTTGCCCTTAGAAATATTTTGAAATCCTAGTTGTGGCATGATGTTCATTAGTGCCTCAATGAATGGATTGATCATCTTTACATCCAAAATTATTTCCCCCCCACAAACCCGACATTCATATAAAGTGGACCAATCTCAGTCTGGGCTGTAACTGTATTAGAATCCATTTTAGGATTAATGATAACAACAGATGTACCAATAAAAGAACTTGGCGGCGTAACACGAAGTTCAAAGTCATTCCCCTTACAAATTGTATTAATCTGAGATACACTATGACCCGCAATAATATTAGCAAATTCAGCCATACTATGTAATACATCTTCTTCCGTTACGGTCATTACGCCTAATATTTTTTTAGTGACCTGCTCTGCTAGGTCTGATGATACATCTAGAATCATACGTCCTTGTCTAGTCCCTGTGATACCGACGATAATCGACAATCCATGACCATTAAATTTTACGCCACTTGTATTGACTACTGTAATCTCACTATTTAATCCAGCCATATCTATAATATTTTTTTCAAATGCATCTCTAAAATACTCTACAAATTGTTCTTGATAATCTGTAGATTGCAGCTCATTGTGCAGCGCAGAATGTAAAGCAGCTAACAATTTATCTCTTCTTACTGGTTTTTGTAGAAAACCTCTGACACCAATCGAACTGCCTCCATTAATAATCCCTTCATCTTTCATGGCACTTACTATAATAATCTTTGCTTGAGGATCAAAAATCAAAATCTCACGACAACATTCTAACCCATTTATATCTGGTAGTGTCAAATCCATTGCTACAATGTCAGGCTGACAAGTACGATATTTGTCAATACCCTCACTGCCAGTATCAGCGATACCACATACTTCATACTCAGAATTTTTCAACGCATTCTCAATTATTTTTTGACTAAATGGCGAATCATCGACAACTAATACACGAATTTTTTTCACAATATCACCACCAATATAAATTTTACTACAATTTATAAAAGCCCTTATATAATATGATATTACAATTCAATATAAAAATTTTTTTACCTGCATTTATTCTGATATTTTTACATAATATCATCACCTACTAGCTGCTATCTCTTTACCTATTTTGTTTTATGAATTATTATTGTATATAATACTGTTGTTATTCTTACTTTTAATTAAAAATGCGTACAAGGAGGGACATATGCTTGTTCATCAAATAATTAATCACAGTACTGCCGATCAAATTGCATTCCTCGATATGGAGCCTATTACATATCGTCAATTACAAAATAACGTGAAAGAATATCGAAATTTTTTTTATCAACAAGGCTTACGTCCCGGAGAAAATATTGGCTTATTTTCTAAAAATTCTATTGAATTTATTTATAGTTACTTAGCTATCGTCAGTTTGGGAGCTGTGGTCGTCCCTCTGAACTTCCAGCTTGTCCCACGGGAAATTTCTTATATCATTCAAAATGCCAACATAAAAATACTGATTACCACAGCGCCTCTAGAATTGACTACCGAACAAACTACTGATGGCTACCATCAAGAACTAATACAGCTCATTATTCCTGACTTTATTTCCATTATATCCAGTATGAAGCTACCACCAGCCCCCATCCCTGAAATCTTTGATGAAAATACACTATGTACCATTATTTATACTTCAGGTACTACGGGACATCCTAAAGGAGCCATGCTCTCTCATAAAAATTTAATCAGCAATGCGCAAGCATTCTCTCAAGTTTGCCCTCATGACGTAAATGACCGAGTGCTTTGTGTGCTCCCCATGTATCACTGTTTCGCTTGGACTGTCGCAGTGCTAACCCCTTTGCTAAATGGTTGTTCTATCAAAATAGTAGAGAGCTTCTCTATTAGAGAAACAATTACTGCCATCCGCGATAACAAATTGACTATTGTTTCTGGTATTCCAACTATGTTTAGATTATTTGCTCAGTGGGCTACGATCGATGACTTCTCACATGTACAATGTTTTATTTCAGGCGGTTCTTCGCTGCCCCAAGAAATTTCCGAACAATTTACTCAAAAAATTGGTAAAAAAGTAGTCGAGGGCTATGGTCTATCCGAAGCCTCTCCTGTTGTCGCACTTAATCCTATCGATAACGTACGATACTGTTCTGTTGGAAAACCCCTTCCTGGTATAGAGGTCCGAATTATTGATGACCAAAATATAGATCTTCCCTCTGGTCAAACAGGTGAACTCATTGTTCGAGGTCCTAATGTCATGTTAGGTTATTACAAATTGCCTGAAGAATCTGCGAAATCTTTACAACATGATTGGTTATTTACTGGTGATTTAGCATATATTGATCAAGACGGTTATATCTTTATTGTTGATCGTCTCAAAGACATGATTATTACGAGTGGAGAAAACATTTACCCTCGTGAGATTGAAGAACTTTTATACGCTTATCCTTTAGTCGCTGAAGTTGCGGTCATTGGCGTACCTGATAAACTCCGCGGTACTATTGTCCGCGCATATATTGTCGCCACAGAAGGATCTTTATTAGACAAAAAATTATTACAAGGATATTTACAGAAAAAAATTGCACCTTATAAAATGCCTCGCGAATTCATTCTTGTAGACACATTACCCAAAAATTCTACCGGAAAAATTTTAAAGAAAGTATTACAGCAACAAGCACTTGACGATTGCAAAAAATAGACAGGTAAATGGAGGATCAACTATGAATTATTTATTAACTAAACTACAAGAGCTCACCACAGAATTTACGCTCCTACCCGAACAGATCCATACCATCGCCAATACATTCCACCAAACAATGCTTGCAGGCCTAGCAGGTAAACATAGTTCACTAAAAATGCTCCCCTCTTATATAAGTAAGCCTTCTAGAGATGAAACAGGTATTTTTTTGGCTCTAGACTTTGGCGGGACAAATGTACGTGTACTTTTGACTGAATTATTGGGTCAAGGACATTATGCTATACATGCGTATGTTGCAAGCCCTCTTAAAGACAATAATGGACAATATAACTATATCTCTGAACAATCAACAGCCGATCAATTATTTGATTTTATTGCTACAAAAATTTCCACTCTCATCACACCTAGTACTACTTATCCATTAGGACATACATTTTCCTTCCCTACGAATCAAACAGCTTTAAATAAAGGCACCCTACTCCATTGGACAAAAGAAATTGCGACAAAAGGTGTCGAAGGCCAAGATATTACGGATCTACTTACTGCAGCCTTACATAGAAAACATCTTACCAACGTACTCCCCCAAGCAATTATCAATGATACGGTAGGGACGCTCTTAGCAGCAGCCTACACTGATCAATCTACCAGTATTGGTTCTATTTGTGGTACTGGTCATAATACAGCATATGTAGAACCCTGCGCACCTTGCACTGGGCAGCCAATGATTATCAATCTAGAATCTGGTAATTTTGATCAACTACCATTTACTTGCTATGATAAACAACTGGATCATGATAGTGAAAAACCAGGCTCACAACAACTAGAAAAAATGGTTTCAGGGCATTATATTGGAGAACTAGTACGCATTATTATCTGCTCCTTATTAAATGAAGGATTATTTGCCAACTGTGATACGGTAATATCTCTAACCAAACCATACACCTTAACTGGTGCTCACCTATCACTCTTTTTACAAGATACTAGTACTACCTATATGAGTATTGCTTCTTTTCTTGAAAATACATTGCATATAACCGGATCAACAGCCCTCGATCGACAAATACTAAAAGACATTGCCACTTTAGTATCTACAAGATCAGCCCGCTTAGTAGCCGCAACGTATATAGGCATCCTTCATCATATCGACCCCACTTTATCACAGAATCATAACATTGCGATTGATGGTTCTCTTTATGAAAAAACACCTGGTTATGCGGATACGATTAGGGCCACACTCGCAGAAGGAATTGCTACTGACAAAGTATCCATAACGCTCATAAAAGATGGCTCAGGAATTGGGGCAGCAATTGCAACCGCGATCGCTGTGCAACCTGATCGTCATTAATAGAAAAGCCCAATGCCAGGGCGTCACTTTCATGCCTTTAACTTTTAAATCAGCCACTAATTTACCTTCTACTTCTTGATGCTACCAGCCGCTATAGCTAATTACTCTGCAGTTAGTTTGAACTCTCCACTCAATAAAGCCAATTGATTTGCTGATTCACTTATTTGATAAACACTGAGGAGGAGATATCGCTCGATATCTCCTCCTCAGCCAACTTACATCTGTAATGCGACTTATAGATATTTTATTTTTCAATCATAGAAATAAAATATTTATGAATACGGTTGTCTTTTGTCAATTCAGGGTGAAATGCAGTAACTAGCAATTTATCTTGCCTAGCAATGACAATTTTATTATGTACTACTGCCATGACTTTTACATTATTTTCTGCCTTTTCAATATAAGGGGCACGGATAAAAATAGCTTTTATCGGTTCTTCACCAAACTCAGGAACGGACATATCTGCCTCAAAACTTTCTCGTTGACGGCCAAAAGCATTGCGACGTACCACAATATCCATCAGTCCCAAACGAGGTTGATTACTACCAATAATCTCTTTAGATAGCATAATCATTCCAGCGCAAGTACCATATACCGCCATACCTTGACTTGCTCTGGTTTTTATTTTATCCATTATTCCCCATTCTACCATTAACTTACCAATCGTAGTACTTTCGCCACCCGGAATCACTAAACCAGCTACATCATCAAGTTGCTCGGGTTTTCTAATTTCTACAGCTGTCGCTCCGCAGCCTTCAAGCATCCAACAATGCTCACGAAAGGCTCCTTGTAATGCTAACACTCCAATTTTCATACCGGCCTCCACTGACCCTTTCCCTTTTGCTTACCAACCGCGATCTTGCATACGCTCATGATCAGATAATGTGGAAATTTCAATCCCTACCATAGCCTCACCAAGGTCACGAGAGATTTCACCTAAAATTTTAGGATCTTTATAGTAAGTCGTAGCAGCTACAATCGCTTTTGCTCTCTTCACAGGATCTCCAGACTTAAAGATTCCAGATCCAACAAAAATACCATCACATCCTAAATGCATCATCAGTGCTGCATCAGCTGGTGTTGCAATACCACCCGCTGCGAAGTTAACAACCGGTAAACGACCTAGCTTACGAACCTCCATTACTAAATCTAAAGGTGCTGCAATGTTTTTCGCAAAAGTAGACACTTCTTCGATTGGTAAATGCTGCAATTGACGAATTTCACTCATCACCATACGGATATGTTTTACAGCTTCGACTACATTGCCTGTACCTGGCTCACCTTTCGTACGAATCATCGCCGCACCTTCGCCAATACGACGTAGTGCTTCACCAAGATTTTTAGCACCACAAACAAAAGGAATTTTAAAATCATGTTTATTAATATGGAATTTATCATCCGCTGGAGTCAAAACTTCACTTTCATCGATATAATCAACTCCTAAGGATTCCAATATTTGTGCCTCTACAAAATGACCAATTCTACCTTTCGCCATAACGGGAATGCTTACCGCATCCATAATATTTAAAACAATACTTGGATCAGCCATTCGTGCTACACCACCTGCTGCACGAATATCTGCTGGTACACGTTCTAAAGCCATAACAGCACATGCTCCTGCTGCTTCAGCAATCTTTGCTTGTTCTGGATTAATTACATCCATAATAACTCCGCCTTTAAGCATTTCTGCCAAACCGGCTTTTACACGAAAAGTTCCTTGTTGCATATTACTGCCTCCTGTACTTGTTTTTATTTTCTTTCTCACAAACGCTATGATTGCGGATATGTAAAAATCATAAACCTATTATAAAATAAAATAGACCTCTTTAAAATATACAGAATCATTATTATAGACAAGGACAGTTTTGCGATATAGATATCACTACACCTACTTTACAGCAATCATCGTGGCTGGTCTATGCCCTATAGCCCAGCCACGATAGACTAACAATACAGCCGTCGCTTTCTTAGTTTTTTCTATATACAATAATAATTTACTCTTTTCTCATTCTCATTTTATTCTTTACAGATTGCACTATTTCCCGGGCAAAGGGCCCCATATCTTCATCTGCATACGCTTTCAAAATTCCAGCTGCAACCTGCTTGATGGCACTTTTGATGATGGTCGGTTCTGTAATATGCTCTTCTTTTAACGCTTCCTCAATTCCTACAGCAGCTTCAAGAGCCTTCTCCGCTGCAATTGTATTAATCGTATGAACGATATCCGCTCTACCTACTATTACCTGTCCTACAACCTGAAAAATCTCGACCATTTGCGGTACTAAATCTATAGGAATTTGATTGACAATAATCAACGGTCTTTGCCCAATTGCCATTTGGCCAGCATGCCCAATAAATTTGACACATATACACTTTACATGGGGAGCAGCAATTCTATCTAACATATCTTGCCCTATATTCGTAGCTATATTAATGACTGTAAGAGGGCTTTTGAGCTGATTAAATAATGTAATACAACTTAGCACTTCATGATCTGGTACAGCAAGAATCACCGTTTTCATTTTTATAATTTTTTCTACATGATTCACCGTAGAAAGATGTAACTCTTGTGCTATCAAATTCATCTGCTCCGTATTTCTATCAAACAAACATAATTCCTGATGCTCTGCCAACAATTTTGCCAATACCCTACCCATACGTCCTACTCCCACCAATCCAATCCCCATATACTCACCTCACTTATAGTATATTAGAGAAATATCTCTTATGTGTTAAATATAAGAAAAGACTTGGCTTTGGCCAAGTCTTTCTGACTTATAACCAAGAAAGTGATATATTTTTTGATTCCGTAAATGAACTCGTTCAGCTAAAGCTGAACACCGAGGATTCAGTAGGAGATTCTCCCCCCACTGGATCGATAAAGAACGCATCCACTTATAGAAATGGAGTCTTATGATTAGATAAAAAAGTGTCTGCAACAGCTACGGTTTCTCAATTTTACTATATATCCAATTCATAACTATATCGACACATTCTAGAATAGCTACCATTATAACGATGATTCCAACTACGCTTCGTTCTAACATACTATCTCCTATATAACCATTCTTGCATAATTGGAACGATACTTGGTTCATAAAAATAATGCAAAAATAAAGATATGATCAATCCCACCATCGCGCCTACAATACAGCCATTAATACGAATCCACTGAAGATCGTCACCCGCTTTCTCTTCAATGAATGTATTTAAATCTTCATCAGTAAACTTCCCTAATACTTCTTCTATCACTTTGCCAATTAGATAATGCTCGCCATCAATCAGTTGAAGCATTGCCTGTTTGATACGAACTTCTAACCATTGTTGCATTTCATCATCACTTTTAAAACGTTCCCAATGCTGATCCGCTTGACTATATATCAAGCTCAATAGACCACTATGGGCCGATGTACTTGCCTTTTCTATAAAACTTTCCGTACAACTCTTTATGATTTCAGTAAATTCTACACTCTCAATCATTGCGATCTTCCAACGCTCGATTCGATTGAGGGACGGGAATTTCTGATCTGGCTGATTGGCAAATTTTATTATTTTCTTTTGTATCCATTGATATAATATATGCTCTGGATTTTTCATATCTTGAAGTAGCGTCAATAATTCTTTATATACGGTCTCCGTTGCATCAGCAACACTTAAGCTATTGGTCTGCTCTCCAATCCAGATCACTACTTTTTCTAGCAATGATTTGCTTTTTTCTTGCTTTATATTGTCTATATACTGATAAATGACCCGCTTCGTATCTGGTTTTTGAATACGATTTATTAAGGCATCAATCAGCAATGTAATGACATATTGATCCTTGCCATGTTGTAATCCCCACTTAATCCATATTTTCATTTGAGGTATCGTTTTTATTTCTCTGAATTTATTCTTAATAAAATTGGAGATAGATTCAGATAAAGCAGAAGCATCAATACTCATGATCATATCTCTACTATGTTTCTCCACTACCGTTTGCAAAAATTGTTTACCATTTCCTCTATCTACCCATCGGATAAGTAATGTAACAAAATGAACCTCATTGACTCGTTTCTGAATGGACTGGGCACTCAACAAATCATTCGCTATCATATCGCGAATGGCTAGTATGACTCGACCTCGATGACGAGGAATTAATGCCGTATGCCATGGAAATCCCAATGGTTTTCTAAAAATTGCTGTAATAGCAAACCAATCGGCAATCCCTCCCACTAGAGCAGCTTCCACTACAGCACAAAATATTTTTATAACTAATAAATCTTTATATATATACCTAAGATAGATTGACAAAAGAAATAATATAACAATAAATGCTAGTATTTTATTCGCCATATTTTTATAATTCATTATTTCCCCTTATTTAAAAGAAAATGTTAATAAATAAATGATGATCCCTACAAAGCCACCAACCACAGATCCATTAATACGTATCATCTGCAAATCATTACCTACTTTATTTTCAATAAAATTTATCAATTTTTCGTTTGTAAAATCTTTTAGAGTATCCTGCACCATCATGCCAATTTGATTATGGTTGGTATCGATCCATTCAATAAGAGAATGTTTAATCGCACTGTCAAATTTTATTCGTTGTTGTTGATTCTTTGAAAAATCAATAACAAGCTTATCGATCTGCTCGGTCACTGGTACTAACCATCTAATAATTTGCTTATTAATATTTTTATCCCCATATAAAAGAATGATTTCTTGCGATACATAAGATCCAATATTAATTTTATCGATGATTTTCTGTTGGATAAAATCATCAACCTCTTGCTGAAAATTCACATTCGTTTTAAGTTTTATGATAAACTGGGCTAACCAAATATTTCCCTGTTGCCTTATCGGATGGTTCTTATCTTTCATTTCAAATAAAATCATTACTAATGCTTGTTGAGCACTCATCGCAACTTGTACAAGAGATAGATCCATTAAGTCATTAAAAATTTTTCGTCTGCTCATACCATGTTCATAATTTTGCTTAACTTCAACAAATATCTCTGCTAATAACGGTCGCAATTTTTTATGTTTCGCAATTATGATACATTGCTGAATTAAAACATCGATGATCCTATCATGGTACTTCTTTTTAACAAGCCACTCTAATATATCGACTATATAAGTACAAACTTTTATTTTCTTGCTATTATATTGTACGATGTTATTAATAACGGTGATGATCTCTTCTGGCTTAAGTTGAGCAAGCATATCTTGCAAAAATCGATATATCATTTTTTTGATATAACTTTTACCATCATGCTCCGTCATAAAAGTAATGACGATCTTAGATATATCATAATCATCTAGACACTTTTTAATATTCTCTGTTACTAATATTTCATTTTCGACCATATCTGTTAATGTCTTAAATATTTTTTCCCTATTTCTAGGGATAATCGCGGTACGAAAGGGTATACCTAATGGACGACGAAATAAAGCAGATACAGCAAACCAATCTGCTAATCCGCCGATCATGGCGGCCCCAAAACCACCAGAAAGAATGCCACCGATAAAAGTATCTTGAAAAGGATAGGCCAGAAAAAAGCCAATCGAGACCAATCCTAAAATAGATGTAGCTTTATATTTATTACCAATCATAATTTATCATGAACCTCACCTATGTCTCGTTCACTATATTCACCAAACCATGAATCTAGCCGACTCTTTGCCTTAGATTTAATATCTGCATCAATATACATCGCTACCGTTGCCAAAGCCATCATTAAGGCCCCAAAATCATCAGTATAGCCAATGATAGGCAAAAAATCTGGAATCAGATCAACGGGAACTATAAAATATCCTAAAGCACCAATAATAACTCCCTTTGCCTTTACTGGTACATTATCTTTCTGCAATGTATAATATAGTAGTAATACGCTGTAAACTATTTTTACCCCAGCCTTAATAGCATGTTTTTTCAACTTCAAAGCTAATTCTTGTCTTGGGTATTTGTCCACAAAGAAAACCTCCTATATAATATATTCCTCTTCTATTCGCTATATCTTTATCTTCCCCTGCCAAATACATAAATACTACAAAACAATCCTTCTGCTTACACAGAAGGATTGTTGGTTTATTAATAGTTTTCCCCTTTAAATTCTGTAATACTTAATGTACTTTCTTTCGTATCATTTGCTGTTAGGTCTACAATATCCCCTACTTTCGCTAGAGGTACTTTCGGTGAAGTATTTGAATTTCCGATAAAAATTCGATTATCTCCTTCAATCATAAAGTAGAAATACGATTCCCCACCTTTGACTACTTGAGATACACGGCTTAATTTTCCTTGTAATTTTATTGGTTTGAGTTCTTGAGTTGGTATAAATTGATTTCCTTTACTTGCCAAAACCTGCTGATAGATACGCAATCCACTTTCAATATCAGCTCCGACACCTACCAAGTTGTAATTTTCCACTGATATAAATGCCACAGCTTTTAATAATCCCTCCTTATCTTTCATTGGAGCAATATAGGTAGGAACACCAGCAATATTATATAAAATTGGGTATCCTGATCGATAACCCTTCTCTTGTACTTGTCCTTCAGCAGATTTCTTAGCACCTATTTCATCAGCACCTGATACTTTATACCACTTAGCCTCTTTTGTGCGAGAATTAACCATAATAAAACCTACTGAACTACCATCCTTACCAGAAGAAGTAATACCTGTATACCAATATACATTATCATCATTACCATAAATAAGATGTAGTTCATTGCTTGTTGGTTTTAGTGTACCCGTTTTTGCAAAAATACTATTCCAAAACCCATTTATATATTCTCCCCAATCCCGTATTTGCTTATATACAAACTCCTCTGGTTGCACCCGATCTACCCAACGAGGTAAATTTTCAATTGTATATTTCATAATTTCGCCAGTTTGAGCGTTGAGTGTAACTGCCCCAACTGCATCTGATCCTTGATAACCTACTTTATTCTTGTACAAAGTGGCTACCCAATATGGATTAAGATCATCATCCACTTCAAATGAAAAATCTGAAAGACCGATATTAAATAATCCATGAAAATATAGGTACCTTGGCAAATAATCAAATAAGAAGCCTTTCATTTGATATTTTAAATATACTTCTTCGCCATTTATATTTTGAATAAGCCTTACATCCTGAGGATTAGTAGCCGATACCATAACATATCCTTTACTACCTTTGCTATGATTCGTCAACCACTGGAAAATACCACGGTGTTCTAAAGGCGCCACATAATAGAGTTTATTTTGTACTTTTTGCAATGCTAAATCGCCTAATTGTACTTCACTACCTAACGCTGGAACTTCACCAATTTTTTTATCTGCTAATTTGCGAGCTGTTTCTTCATCGACAATTCTTATTTGCGATAAATTAACCGGTTCAACATCAGTACTAAAGGAGCTTTCTTTTACCTCTCCTAATAACCCACGATAAGAATTACTATATAAAACTGGAGCACTTGTCAAAATAGGTAATAACAGTAAGTTAGCCATTCCAATAACAAGTAGTACGATTCCTATAATTCCTATCACTTTATATTTTTTAAAATTATTCCCGTTATTTTGATAATCTGCAATATCAACGATATTCGCTCTTTCTTGAAAAAGTTGCGGGAATACTTTCTTTAGAACTTCTCCCCATGCAGTTTTCGCAATAAACACCCTAAACCTTTTCAGTAGTATCAGTGCAGAAATAAATATTAATACTATACCCCAAGCGATAATTAGATTAGACCAACCTACAAAACCAAAAGCTAATACAGGCATTTCCATGAAAAAATATAAAAAATTTACTATGCAAAAAAATATTATTAAAAATGGTAACAAATTGATTCACTCCTTACAAAATAAAGAAAAATTATACCTATATTGGTATATTCGCCACATCAAGATACTCATCCTGCAAAAAAATAGTATAATCATATTTAGTTATTATTAGAATAAAGGCAGTACTATTATTCTAATAATAACTAATAATTTTGATCTAGCTATCCCATCCTTAAATACGGCTGTGTTATAATAAGCTATATATAAAAAGGTAGGTGTTCTCATGAAAACGATTGCTTTAATTGCTCATGATCGAAAAAAAGAAATCATGGTCGCTTTTGTCCGCCAACATCAAGCTCTTCTATCTAAACACAATTTAATAGCCACTGCAACTACTGGTCGCCTTATCAAAGAAAATACCGAGCTCAATGTTACAACCTATTTATCAGGTCCACTAGGTGGCGATCTGCAAATAGGCTCACGTATTGCTGGACAAGAAGTTGATATGGTTATTTTTTTACGCGATCCCTTAACAGCGCAACCGCATGAACCAGATATCAATGCTCTACTTAGAGTCTGTGATGTACATAATATTCCCGTAGCTACCAATGAAGAATGTGGACATCTACTACTTTCTGTATTAAACAACTAGAATACAATCTATTAAGAGCACTCAGAAATGAGTGCTCTTTTTTTTGGGGAGGAATATTTTTTATGGGATATCTTACCTGTTTCACGTGGAACAAGCTTTCTATTCCACTTGCCTCAATAATAAGTGTATTCTCAATAGGAAAAAGAAAAAGACACTCACAAATGAGTGTCTTATCTAACCAGCAACTATCTATCCTCCCAGGCCGTTTCCAACCAAGAACTTTCGACGTATATGAAGCAGCGAACCAAAACTTTGATGTTTTTCCAAAGTTTTTCGTGAGTCGCTTCGTTAGCAT
>CAXYVG010000014.1:0-52885 GCA_964292325.1 uncultured bacterium
GACATTCCTAATACAAATGATACCCCTAATCCCGAAGACATTCCTAATACAAATGATACCCCTAATCCCGAGGATGAAAATAAGGCTGATAATGTTGATAAGCCTACCCATAAAGATAATTATAAAAAGAAAAAGGATAAGAAGCTCCCCTTATTTCTCAGCGGTATTACTCGTAATAATATCAATACAAACGATATTAAAAATCAAGCATTGATTCTTATATGTGATGAAATCAAGTTATTATCAACAGGTAAAATTACATCAAATCCAGCATATAAAGAATATCCAATTGCCTCAACAATTCTATTTAGATCATTTGTCGAACAGTGTTTAAAATACCTTTTAAGAAAAACAATGCCTAATGAATATAGTCGTTTAAAGAATAAAGCTGGTGGTGATCCTCTACTAAGTGCACTAATAATTTCTATTTCTAATAAAAAGGATCAAATATTTACTGATCCATTAATAAAACGATCTTTTAATGCCTTATTTAATAATGATGGATTTAAAGATTTCTTAGATTTAGCAACGCACCATTCAATGACTCAACCAGATACATTAGAATCTAATGCACAAATTTTTATTCATATTGCTAATTATATTCTCAATCACTCAATAGAAAACATTGAAAATACACCTAATACTTGACCCTGCTCTTCGTCCATGAGATAATGGTATGAGAATTTTTTTAGGAGTCAATGTTATGAATATATTATTAGTAGAACCATTGTATAAGAATAAATATCCACCTATGAGCCTTATGAAAATTAGTACCTATCATAAAAACCGTGGCGACCTTGTTTATTTTGCTAAAGGAATTATAAAAAGCAAAGAACATTGGGATAGAATTTATATTACTACCCTATTTACTTTTTATTATAAAGACGTAATTAAAACAATTAATTTTTATAAAAAATTTGTCGATTCAGAAGACCATATTTTTGTTGGCGGAATTATGGCTTCCCTTTTATTAGATGATTTAAAACAAGATAGTGGACTTAACAATATTATTAAAGGACGGCTTATTGATTCGTCTTTATTAGGATTTAATGACCATATTAATATAGATTCATTACCCTTAGATTATGATATTTTACACGACTCTGATTATGAATATCCAGCTGGTGATAACTTTTTTGCTTACACAACTCGCGGTTGTGTAAATCTTTGTCCTTTTTGTGCAGTTCCCGAACTCGAAGGGAGTTTAAATATTACAAATAATATTATTGAACAAATATCTACTGCACGAGAAACTTATCATGATAAACGAAATATTCTTCTAATGGACAACAATATTTTAGGTATTCCTATATGTGATTTAAAAAAAATAGTTGTAGATTTAAATACATTAGGATTTGTAAAAAAACCAAATTTTTACAAACAATCCAGCTTCACAAAACTATATGATACTTATCATCGCTATATCGATCAAAATAAAGAAACTACTAATATTACTCAAAAGCTTGCTCATACACTAGATTCTTTATTAGATAAAAATATTTCCACTAAATATCGTGAAATAATCAATGATAAACTTACTAATGTTGGAAGTATGTATGAAAATCAAATACAAATGATATTAGAAAATATTGATTTATTATCTGATATAGAAAAATTTTACACATATAAAAGGCCAATGCAACGGTATGTAGATTTTAATCAAGGCATGGATGCTCGTCTTTTAACTGAAGAAAAAATGAAAATTATAAGTGATTTACCAATTAGGCCATTTAGAATGGCTTATGATAATGTAAAATATACGTCAATTTATACAAGTGCCATAAAACTAGCAACCAAATATAAAGTAAAAGAATTTTCAAATTATTTATTATATAATTTTGATGATTTTCCTATTGACTTATATAAGCGAATAAAAATAAATATTGATTTAGCAAAAGATTTAAATGTTCATATTTACTCTTTTCCTATGAAATTTGAACCTATTGAAAACAAAAAACGTCATCATATAGGAGTTAACTGGAATAACCATTATCTCCGTAGCATAAAAGCTATTTTAAATGTTTCAAAAGGAGTATTTGGTGGAGATAATGTTTTCTTCGAACGAGCTTTTGGGCGTGATCAAAAAGAATTCTTTGAAATTCTTTCAATGCCAAAAGATATTATAACTTACAGAGAATATTATGAAAGTATTGGTGTTACACAAAAATGGCGTGAAGATTTTTGTAAACTAACAGATCTTGAGAGAAATGAATTATTAAATCTTATATCTAATGATATAAATACTAGCGAAAAGAAAAATATAAAAAATATAATGCGATATTATAAAAACGAAAACCTAAATAAAAAAGGTAATATTCTAAACATTTAAGGAAGCATAATTAATCTTATGTAAATCTAATTCATTGATTGTTTCTTAATTTTTGTTTTTCCAGGATACGATAGTAATGTGCATGCGATAGCGTGAATGTTGCCATCATGTTCTGGAATTTTTTTAAGGAGCAATTAAATTGCATAATAGTCAATTTGATAACGAAAACCAGGACCAGGAGCCTCCATTCTAGCATCACCTAATATGGGTCTGCTCGTAAGTTCATATTCTTTATCTCCATCCCTTTTTTTGATATTTAGTCCAGGATTGTCATTTTTCTTGAACCAATAATAAAACTGACCATAGGTTGGAACGTTGGATGGATTTTGGAGAATGCGTCGCGTCTCACCTTTTTCTTTAACGGGAACCGAATAAAAATCCTCTAGCAGTTGCAAATATACAGCATATAGTGATTTTCGTTGTTTGGTACGATAGTACTTGTTTATCACAACTTCAAATTGTTTTTTAACTTGTACATCAGCATTTATCCCTAGAGAGTCATCTTTCTTTCTAGCAATTCTCGGTCTACCTGTTTTTACACTAAAGAATTTTTCTTTACCAGGGGCACCTGAATTACTATAATCTAAAATGCAAGCATTCGGTGTCATACCTCGTTGCCAAAACCGGCTAAACATGCGCCGCACAGTCATTAAAGGAATAGTATACTCTTCCGATATTTCTCGAAATAATAGCATACGGGTTGAACGATTAATAAGTTCTATTTTTCTTGGCTCCCAATATTGTTGAATGATTTTCCAACTTTGCTCTCGTTTCGTTTTTACTAATTCCGATAAGGAACTATCTTCAATAATCTGAAAAAACGGGTCCATTATTTCTACTAGATTATTACTTTCTAAGTCTTTTTCTATCACAGCAATACTTGCCAATACGGGTACTGCCAGTGTAGCTTCAAGATGAACATATGCACAAAGATCTTCATGCGTAGATGTATAAATGATACGTATTCTGTCATTTTCATTTACAAATTGATATACAGCATTTTTGACGATCATGATACACCCTCTCCAAGCATTATCGCTTTTTCCTCCAGATCGATTCTAATGTTTTCATCCATATTTAAAGTTTCGAGAAGATTAATTTTTATATACTTCCTTGCCACTAAATGCTTAAACAAAGAAATACCAGTTCCTTTTAGTAAATGATGATCCCTTTCAAAACTAGAGCCGACCTCTCTTATAGTATGTTTCGAATCAATAAGGCGTTGGATAAACGCGATAATAATATCAGCAACTTCTTCATCACTAATCTTTGTAAAAGCTTCTAACCTATCAATGCTGTAATAGTGCATTACATCGCTAATATTTAAGGCGAGTGTCTTATTGATTTCTAAATCGGTAACCATTCCCCAATCAATACCGAGACGTTTCCAATATATACTCTCAATCTGAAATTTTTCAATGGTTCGTCGATCAACAAGATCATCTTTACCTTTTATGGTACGAACTATATCTTTTGCTTTTCCATGTTCATTGATAGTTATATTAAAATCTGATGTCATGTGGACAAGCTTTTTACTTTTAGGATCAATGGGATGTCTGATACCTAATTCTTCAGCAATTAGCAGTGTTAAATCAAGTTGCATAGGAAATTGCTCACGAATATCAATTACGACGTCAGAAAAATTCAAAATGTGAAAATAGTTTCTCTCCCTATCGGAAAGAAAGTCATGCTGCCGACCAGTTCTAATTCCTGAGATACGACTAGATCTCCCCAGAGAAGGTAAATCCCGAATTGTAATAGCGGGCTCATACTCTTTTCCACGTGGTATTTGTTCATAGATATCTATCATTTGAGGCTTTGCTACACTTCTGCTATTTTTTAACATAAAAGCACCTCCTGAGATAATTATATCCCCGGAGGTGCTTCTTACTCAAATTTTCTTTTAATAATATTCAATCTTTCTTTAACATAAAATCCCAAAAATAGTCGCTCGAAGCTTTTTTAACCATTAATCTAAAATGGGCTCTCACCAACATCATACGAATTTCTAAGCTAACGATTTAAACTGAGAATTATCTCATTTTGAATTCCTTAGTTGCTCTAGCTTTAAAATAAAATCATAATTAATTGATTTTATTTTGTTGTCTTTATCACTGTATCTATTGTGTTGAATATTAAGCGGAGGACTTATTTTTTTAATGTGTTCAATCTCTAAAGCCTTTAAAGCTTTAATATCAATATTCTTTTCCTCATAATAAATATTTAAGTTTTTCTTTATCCAAGCTGTTAATTCACTCTTGAGATTAACTTGCTTGTTCCAACCTAATAGTGAAAATATACTTTTTCTCAAAGTAGAATTATTTACTGAACCTCTAAAATGATTTCCAACTCGCTGTTGCAATCCTTCTTTTCCTATTGCTTTTCCTATATATAAAATGTCATTTCGACCACAATAGTTATTAAATATTGCACCTTCAATTTCTAGTGCAGAAAGCTCTTTCGTATTTCTAATACAGATGCAATATAATCCTTCTTTATCAGGGATTTCGTCAAAATTATCTTTTGTTGGGTCGAAATAATGCATTTTATTAAAATCTAAAAATTCATCAGGATCTAACATTTATTACACCTACCTTATGCACTCTAAATAATTGCTATTCGTCATAATTCCACGCAAATTACCTTTATCCTTTTTTGTATTTTGGTATAATTATACTAAATAATGTCGTAATCAACTAAGGAGCTGATCAACTATGCAAATCGATTTCCATCATACAGTAATCTACACACTCGCCCGTCTCGCTGAGTTTACCCCTGACGAAGCCAATATCATTGCCTACTCCTCCCAATATGTTGACGACGCAGTTAACGGTGGTTTCATCATATCTAGTAATCATCCCGCATACTATCATTTACGTTCTGCGCATCGTACAACCGATACTGAAAATCTTGATAATCAAGCCAATTTAGCTGCGTGGCTCCCTTTTCATTTTCTTCCTGGCAATGATCCTAGTGACGCTGATCCTGATCACGAGTACATTGCTCGCTTAGTCTGTCGGCCTAATAGTGATATCGCACAAGAAATTGTCGCAAAATGCATCGAATCGCAAAACGATGATAATGGTCTTCACCGTCTTGGTATTACCCTCCATGTCTACGCTGATACTTGGGCACACCAAGGTTTCGCAGGCATCAAACACAGGATAAATACCGCTATAAGCCTAACCTCGCACGAACACAACCGCGACTTCAAAACAACTTTGATCAATTTATTTGATAAAGGCTACGACGCCACCCGCAGTGAATTTATCGACGACTTCTTTCCCCTCGGACACGGTGCTGCAATCACTTGCCCAGATGAACCATACCTCGTATGGAGCTATACTAATGCCTTTGATAACGAAGTGCGCATTGACAACATCACCGATCGTTACACTGAAGCCATCCAAGAAATCTTCAAAGTTCTTCAACGATTCAAACTCAAAAACCCGACTGCCAACGTTTCAGGTATCGCATCTGACGATCTAAACCAAATCCTTTCCTTCCTAAAATCCAATGATAGCCCTAACGAATCTGATCGCCACCAAGCCTGGCTCGATAAAATTGCCGCCGGTGATTTCTCCTTCGGTCCCGAAATCGTCACCTATATCCCCAAAGGAGAAGGCTCATGGAAATACATTGCGATCGGTGCCACTAACGAAATTGACAATAGCGACACTATCTTCACCTACAACTCTTCTTTCGATACCAGCGACTGGAAGAAATTCCACGACGCTACTAAAGCCCACTGGAACTTCGTCATCCACGAACTCTTACCAAAGCACAATATCATTTTCTAAATACCAAAATCGGCGGAAACATCTCCGCCGATTTTATATTATCAAAACCGGGGTTTTACCAGCAAAACGCACAAAACGTACGCTAAGAAATAACGATTCCTACTTTTTCCCATTATTACCATGAAATTAGAAGCAGTATACATTCTTACTTTTCTTGCCGCTCAATTTCATTATAAACTACCTCAAAGATAATTTGTGCTCCTCTATCCACTGCCCCCGGTTCTCCTAGCTTACGATTAACCTCTTCAAAATCATGTAACATACGTTCTCTTAAATCCTTATTCGTCAAGATGGCTATTGTTTCTCTAACAATATTATCAGGTGTAGCATTATGCTGTATTAGTTCTGGAATGATTAGACGATCAGCAATAATATTAGCTAATCCAACATATGGAATATTCACTAAGAATTTTGCTACAAAATAAGTAATTGCCATCAGTTTATAAACAAGTATTGTGGGAACCTTCATAATAGCTGTTTCCAGGGTTGCGGTACCTGAAGCGGCGATGGCAATATTAGCAATTTGCATTAAATCATAAGTATATTCAGTACTTAATCTAATTGGCACACTATATTCCTTAATAATATTATCTAATTTTTCTTGTGAAATTGTCGGAGCTACTGGCAAATAGAATTGAGAACCTGGTATTTTTTCTGCAATTCTTTCTGCAGCAACCATCATTACCGGTAATAGTTTTTGAATTTCGTGTTGACGGCTTCCAGGCATTAAAAGAATTACTGGTTTTTGCGGGTTAGCTTCAAAATATCTATAGGCTTCTTCTTTGGGGAAATTTGGTTTAACAATATCAATTAGTGGATTGCCTATAAAAGAAACATTTGCACCTACATCCTGGTATATCTCAACTTCGAAGGGAAAAATAGCTGCCACATGTTCAACTAAATTAGCCATTTCTTTTGCCCTTCCACGTCCATGTGCCCATATTTTAGGACTAATATAAGATACAACTTTAATACCTTTCGCCTTAGCAATCTTAGCTAGTCGCATATTAAAGCCAGGGTAGTCTATTATCACTAATACATCTGGGCGTTCACGGTCCATTATACCAGATAAAAACTTGCGTAAAAGAAATAATTTAGGCATAGATTTTGCAATTTCTATTAATCCCATAAAAGCAAGATCATCAATATCATGAACTATTTCTACGCCAGCTTCCCGCATATTACTGCCGCCCATACCAAAAATTTTTGCACTGGGTTGGATTTTTTTTAATGCTTTTGCTAAAGAAGCTCCATGTAAATCTCCAGATGCTTCACCTGCTGAAATCATTATTTTGTACAACATTAATCATCCTCGTACTATTAATTTTTATCATTTATAAATTTAAATTAATATAAATGTCGTCAAGATCATATTGGGTAATACCTATATATCGAAGTGTAATTGATGGAGCTGAGTGATTGAAAAGTTGTTGTATCACTTCAATTGCAACTCCAGATTTATAAGCATGATATCCAAAGGCTTTCCTCAACGTATGAGTACCAATCTTCTCTGTAATTCCAATCTCCCTGGTAGCATTATTTATGATTTTATAAGCCTGATCTAGTTGAAGTGAAGCTTTACCGTTATTTTTCTTCTTTGATAAAAAACGGTTCCTCCGATTCAAACGTTCTTGCTTTCAAGTATTCATTGATTGCTTTTCTGGCAATATCACTAATTGGAAAGTCTTTGGTCTTATTCGTCTTCTTCTCTTGTAAGGTAATGCGATCACGAGTTTTCCCATTTTCATCAATAACATCTCTTATGCGTAAATTCAATAAATCGCTAATTCGCAAGCTAGAATTTATGCCAAGAGTAACCAAGCAAAAAAGGCTCTAACATTTTTGTATTATTTTATCTTGTTTTATGTATGATGTAAAGTAAAAATATGGAGATAATTGATAATGAGAGTAAGGATGAACCCTTATATTATAAGGATTCATCCTTACTCTCATTATCTCATACACAACATTACGGATACGTGATTTATCTGGAGCTACTAAGGTGTTAAAGAACAATGGTAAACTGAAAGAAAATCTGTTAAATAATATTTCTCCTTTGGCTTGGGAACACATAAACTTCCTAGGTGAATATAGATTTGATACTAAAGGAATTTCCAGCTTGAATTCATTAAGACCACTTCAGGGTAGTAATAAAGCTGTTATCCTTTAACGTACAGAGAAACGGCTTTATTACTAGTAAAATATTCTTAACATACGTTTTGCACCTTTTGCTGATAAGACCCCAAACCATACTTAACAAGAATCCCACTTTCAAAAATGATTATGACGCTTTACCATACCTTTGCTATTTTTTACATAAAAAAAAGCACCTCCTGAGATAAATATATCCCCGAAGGTGCTTCTTGTGCAAACTTTCTTTAAATATTGTTCAATCTTTCTTCTAAAAATTCAAACTATCTTTGAAGTGTACAAACTTAGTTTAAAACTCACAATTTTTGTAGCGTTATATTAAAGTTTGAACAGAAACTGCATAAATTATATCTTTTTGAACTAAATACACCATCATTTTGTTTAAAAAACTTTGAACAAAATGATAGTGCATTTACCAATTCTTTTATAGTTGTTTATAATAGTTTGAACATAATATTACGATTACATACTCATACCAATAGCATTATGAAGAGCCAGATACATTATATTCTGTGGGGGATTAATGGTGTACGCCCTCGACTATTCGCCCCTTAATTTTCCTTGTAACTTCAATCCATGAATTATCAAATCCAATTGCTTTTAATGCTGTTCTTTCATCCAACTTTCCTGGTGACCTTAGTGTAAAACTTATTTTCGTGTCTGGCACCTCTTCAACAATCGTAAATTGACTTCCATGTGGTTGCCATGTAAAATAATGTTTTCCGTTTTTATGCCCTTCTAAATTACCACGTTTATTCCATTTCCAAGAATATAAAGCAGGATCATACCGTACTGTTTCCATTTCAAATATAGTCAGCGTTAGTAAATCACTAGACTTAATTAGAACTACCGTTCTAACATGAGGATATTTTGCTCGTTGCTGCTCAACTCTAGTATTCCAAATATTTAAAACTTCTTCACCAATAACTTCTGGGGGACGTTTAGAAATATCAACAACAGTTCCATAGGAATATCCAGGCGAATTTCTACCACTTATGAGCCTTACTACTTTCTGTGTCAATGGATTAGCAGACTTGACAGTCTTAGCCCCCCAAGCACAATTAGCCAATACAACATCATCAAGTCCAATATTCGAAGGTTTCCATTCCGCACCGATCGCTTTAGCAAATATTTGTTCCCATTCATTCCCCTCTAAGGTAGGCATGGACTTTGTAAAAAGCAAATATATAATTTGGCGTCCTATAGCATTAATAAAGTCTGTAGGAAATTTTCCCAATGGATACGGAGGTGCAATTTTGTATGCTGTTCTAAGCTTGGGTCCTTTCTTTTCTACCATTCAAAACTCCTTCAGAATTAATTTTCTGATACACAACTCTTTTCATCATTTGCTGAAGTAAAGGTAATATCACCGCCTGAGCCACAGGAATTGGAAGGCTATTTCCCGCCTGATTTCGAGTTTGTTCATCAGTACAGACAATTTCAAAACTATCAGGATATCCCTGTAAACGTAACATTTCCCTAGGCGTTAATCTACGCTCTCCATTTACTAAGAGATAATTATAACTTCCATTTGCACGTAACGCGCATGAATAAGGATATGACGTGATATTCGCTGACTTGTTTTCATGCCAAATAGCTGGTCTATATTTAGAGACATGACTCTCCTTGCGCTTATTACGAATATATTCTGACGCAAAGAATTTTTCCGGTACATCCTTATCATCCTCTAAAATCTCAGTTAGTGGTTTCATTGATACACCGCCCTTGGGAAACTCATAATTCAAAATACCACGAATACCAACAATAAATACCCTTTCTCTCTTTTGAGGTAGCCCAAAATCTAAAGCATTAAGAACATGATAGTCACAAGCATACCCTAAGTCTTTTAAAACTGTCATGATAGTTTTCATTGTCTTTCCACCATCATGCGTAACAAGTCTTTTTACATTTTCCAGAACAAAAGCCTTCGGTTTTTTTGCTTGAATAATACGAGCTATATCAAAAAATAATGTTCCCCTCGTAACGTCCATAAACCCCTTACCATCACCAATTATAGAAAAAGGCTGACAGGGAAACCCTGCTAATAAGACATTATGATCAGGTATCTCATTAGCATTCACTTGAGTAATATCACCCACTGGTGTATCTCCAAAATTTGCTGAATAAGCTCGTGAGCAAGCATCATTAATATCAGATGAGAAAACATTTTGTGCCTGTATCCCTATTTGCATACAGGCCTGCTCAAAAGCTATTCTAAAACCACCAATACCACAAAAAAGATCTATAAATTTTAATTGTTTAATTTTTTTCCCCATACATTACACCCCATTCTACAATAATTAGACAACCTTTATTAAAATTCCTGCCCTCATTACTAGCAACTTAAAATTAGTTTATTATCCATGCTAGAGAATTTTAATACTTCACTTGCCTGTAGTCTCACTCTTATGCCAACTTTTATTCAAATAAAAGAAGAACCCGTAAATTATTGGGTTCTCCAAAAAAATTATATTACTATAACCTTATATTTATATGAATTTTAAAACACTAACCTCATTTAATTTATGAATATTACCATAAAAATGCTACCAAGTAAATATTGTAAAATTAAAATAACTTTCGAACATAATTATCTTATTTGAAATTCAATACTTCTACCCGCTTGGGCAGAGTATCTATATATATCATTGTCTATTTCCCTGTTTTCACCATTAGAATTATACTGTTTCTTTATTTGCCAAAGAAAAGGATTCTTTGAACAGTTTTTCCATAATTACTCTCCATTCTTGTGAAATACTTTCAAAATCACTCCCCCAATTTTCGTTAATATATTTATAAGCTTTGTAAGGTTTTTCATTAGATGGTGGAGGATATCCTAAAACATCTTCAATGCAATTCTGTAACATTATGCGTCTTTCATCTGTACCAATAGTATCTAAGATAGGCTGATTAAAAACTTCTGCTCCAGCTACCCCTGTGTCTGCATCATGTATGACATACAGATCAATTCCCATAGCTTTAAAATATTTAACAAGCGATATAATTGATGCCTTTCCCCGCGCCTTTACTATTTGCCAATTTTGCATTATATCTGCCCGCACTTCATCTGGTACACGACTGAACGTCTCACGCAAAACTAACTCCTCAGTATCCCCCTCTACTATTAAGGTATGCTTAGCAAAAAATACTCTTGACAAAGCGTCGTCCATTTTCAATACCATTTTTACATAACTTTTATTATCATCCTGTAATGCTTTAAAAGCATCACTTACATTAAACGGATATGATTTTATACAATCTACAGTATAGGCACCTCCTCCCACTGCTATTTGTTTTTCTTCAACAAATAAGTTATTTAAAACTTGATTGGGCTTTTTACTTAAATCTATCATGTATGGAGAATGAGTTGTACATACAATTTGATTATATTTGCTTGATGCTAGTTCATAAATTGTATCTCTCATTTTACACGCCGCATTAGGATGTAAATATATTTCAGGTTCTTCAAAACCTATTAACAACGGTCTCACTGGAGTATCACCACAACAATTTTTCTTGTTATCACGCATACTACGATGACGTAATAGAGCAAATACAGCCGCTCTAATCATACCCGTTCCTTGCAATTCAACCGATGTAGCAATATTACTAAACATAGTGACTTTAAAGCTTGGCTTTATAACTTTATTTGGATCGGCTAATTCCGCGGCTGCACAAATTCCTGTTTTAGGGAAAACATCTCCCATAACTTTGTTAAGTTCTTGCATCATCCTACCGACATCACTTTCCTCATCAGATGGATCAAGTTCCTGTGCCAACAGAGTTAAATATTTTTGAGCCTCTTTATAATTATTAGAGGAATCTCTAACATCATTAAATAATTCATTTAGAGTTTTAGTTAATGTTCCAGACGATCCAGATAGTTCATCTGTTTTATCTTGTGCTGGTATAAGCAAAAATTTGGGTAATCTACTTAAGACATTAGCTGGAATTCCCCCTGGATTCTTAAACCAGATTTCCTCGGTCTCATCAAAATCATAAAGATCATCTATTTTTTCTATAATCAGCTGTTGAGCAGCACTTAGGTTCTTGTCGTGAAGAAAATTGTCTAAACCTTCCTCTACCAAAACCTCCTTATTTAAACCAGCTTTAATATAATCCGACAGTGTCTTACAACCACAGAAGGCCTTTTTTTTACTCCTTTTGTACTCTTTAAGTTCAACTACACAATCCTTATTTAATTCAAAAGTTTTTCTATAAATAATTTTATTTCCAGTCTCACCACTATCTTCTACTATTTCATAAGGAAGTATCCTTCCCTTGAAACCTCGCCAGTCAGTCTTAGCGCAGTCAGGAATATTTCGAAACTCAGCCGTAAGAACGATTTTATCTGTCATTCTCTCATTAAAATTTTCTGAGTTAATAACGCTAAAAAATTCAGAAGGCGGTATTTTTTTTGTATCATTTAACAAATAATCCAATGCTACTAAAATACTACTTTTGCCAATATTATTTTCGCCTATTAGAAAAGTAGCATCAGAAAATATAATTTCTGTATTAATGTGACGCCTGAAGCATTCAATTTTTAAGGAATACAATTTCATTTAAATCACTCCCTGCTTTTCTTCCTATTTTTACATATTCCCTATCTAATTGCCAAATCCTGATATTTTGATAAAAAAGTATCAATTATTCGCATACTGTTGTCGCGCTTTGAATAAGTCAATGCCAATTAAGCCAATGAGTGAGTGAAGTAAACGCCTTGCATATTGATTCTTCTAAAATATCCGATACAATATATTTGTTCAACATGAAAAAGGTCACTTTTATTATGAATGCTGGATTCGCCTATGAGATCACTCTAAAATATTGGCTGTTATTAATCATATTGTATCTATTTTATTGCATTCATGAAATCTCCACTCAAGTTTATCTTTAATCAAATTATAATCTTTCTGTCGTAACCCTGCCTTCCGCCATATTTTCCATTCAATTAGCGGTAATCCTTCTTGCTTCATATTGATAATAACCCGTTGACATCTTCGCAATTGAAATTGTTGCGTGGTTTCTGATACCTTAACAATAAAATCATTACAGTCAGGGAGTTTATCTAAGTGTTTTTCTAATAAAGACAGTTTCCCTATTTTTTTTCCCAATGAGCTCTTACTAATCCTAATTGGTTTTTCTTTATTTAGCAACTCCATCCATGCTTTGTAAAATTGTAAGAGCAACTCTTGATCTCGTTGCTGCCAATCGTTATATACCTGACTACCGCCTGCTACTTTTACGATTGTAAGTACTTTAAACAACCACTCTCTTTCATGCCGATAAAAAAACATATATTCTTTTTGAAATTGCTGACGAATTTCCGTTCGTGATAAATTGGGATTTTCTGCAATGAACTTCAACAGATTATTTCTATAAAATTCATGCTTATCCTCATCCACCTGCTCTATCACTGCTGCCATCTCCGGTTTCATTATTGCCTTTTCGGCAAATATAGCTTCAAACTTCTGAATCGTTTTCACATCACAGCCCATATAAAGTGCTATTTTACGATAGCTGAACTTTTTTTCAATGAATAACTCTTGTAATTTACTTTCCCATACATGCCCAAAGGCTTTGACGCGACCCTTTCGGTATCGTTCCTTATCCGATTGATCTGGTCCCATACGAGAATAACAATAACCACATTCACAGGTGAATGTCCCTACTGGTTTTCGCGTTTTATAGTCTGCCGTTATAATAACATTGTTTATAACATCCTGACGATAGTGCCCTGATGCACTATTTAGACATGGCCAAGGACCTATTCCAAAAGGATTATAGCTCTTACGAATCCCTTGAAAAAAAGTATCCATATCACCAGTTAAAAATAATATCAACAGTATATGACGTAATGGATGAACAGTTCTCTTTACACCACGAGTAACCACCCTTAACCAATTATATTCATCATTCTTATCTATACTTGATTCTAAAATATGTAACAGTTCATTGCCGTAATAACTAACCACCAATTCATGCAATTCTTCCTGCTTAACGCTTAAATTGTTTGTTGCAAGATCCCTTTCCCAAAGTAAATTTTTATAGCGGAGCAAAACATCAGCCTTACTTACATGGCTTAAATCCTTAGAAAGCAAATAATAAGCCGCTTTAGAAATTTGTAGTAACTTATCTTGATATTTGTCTTTAAAAGAATAACTATCGGATAAATCAAGTAAAGCTCCATCCAATCGGATATACTCAAGACGACTAATTGTACTATCCTTCATCTGATATTCCTTTAGTAATTGACCATGATGTGGACAAACTAGTACTCCCTGAAGCTGATGTTCTCTGTGAATATATGGCTCACCAACTTTTTCAATATCTTCTCTAACACATGCCGAGCAGTAATAAATATTATCTTTTCTGCAGATACTCCCTGCAACGATCCCAATTTTTGTATAGACGCCTTTCCCATCAACAATTTTAATATCCCTTACTATTTCACTCCTGCGCTCACTTGGCAAGAATGGTGCGTAAAACGGAAATAATGTATGCTGCTGTATTAATCTCTCTGGCTTGTAATCCCCTCCAAGCGAATCACAAAGGAATTGAAGATGGCTCCCTATTTCAAAACTCGGCACAACAGAGTTTTTACCAAACAACTCCGCTAAAGTATCCTTTAAATCAATATTTCCAGAATAATAATGATATCTTGCAAAGGCAGAATACAGCAACTCCTCTGGATATGGGTCAGTAAAAAAAGTGAGCATCATATCACTTCGCTTTCAAAAATCCGTCAAAAGGATTTTTTATATAGCCTTTCTTTCTTAATACATCATAAGGATGTTCTTTTTTACTAATTGCCTCATCGTATATCACCAAAAGATTTGCTCTTTTAATTGGAATCACATGTTCAACTTTCTTTTTCTGTTGTTTTTTCTTATTTTCGGCAAAAATCCGTTCCATCACTAGCATCTTTAAATCATCTTCACCAATATTAACATCGCAGCATTTGATTACTGTATCAAGTATCTGTCGAATCTCTGTCTGCCCTAGTTGCGGAAAAAGATTTGAGGAACAAATGCTGAAATATAATGAGTCATGTGAATTTTGTCTTTTCACTTTCATATCCTGCCGTTTTACGGCGATAGCATCATTAACACGCTCTTCCATTTCCATATCATGCTGGATGTTTTGCCAGACATCAGTCTCATCAATGCTAATATCATCAAAGGTGGCAATTTTTAATGGATCACCAGACTGCAGTGCTGTAATCATTGGTTGAGTAAATCGCAAATCATTAGCAGCAGTTTCTTTAATAATTGCTGGTGTCAGCTTTTTCATCTGCTTTAATAGAGCGCGACTTTGTGAGCACATAAACAGCATCACCGCAATAGAAATAACCCCCTGACACTCGTTATAAAATATTTCACGCATTTTTTCATCCAAAACTGTTTCTTCTTCAAGAACATTAAAATCCCACAACGATTCCAATAGTGTATTCCATTCGTCACTGTCTTTTTTTAGTGGCCCCATTTCAATATAACCGCCTGACTGTACTCTACGAGCAAGTCTAAAATTTGTTTGAAATAATTTTTTAGCAGTACTTGTACCAATGAAAATAATAGGAACTGAAAACATGTTAGTAAGCGTAACGAAGAAGTCTAACATATCAATAGCTTCATCTCTTAATTTGCTAAGATGCTGAATTTCATCAATCACAAGAACCCCAACGCTGTAGTTAGTCAATAACGTTGTAAGATGCATGACCATGGTTGAAGTTGAGCGGGTTAAATAGCCGTATTTTTCTAGCCAACGTTCACCAGTTAATTTATCGATTTCTTTGAATACTGATCGGCATAGTGTTGCAAAGTTTCCGTCAAAGGGACAATCCACCTTGAGCCATACAATTTGTGTCCGAGTTAAGGGTTTACCATTGTATTTTTCATGACGTATCACTTGCGGATATAATTGCAATGTCCTATTAATTGCTGTTGTCTTACCAGCACCAGACACGCCATTAATTATGGCACATTCAGCAGTAGTACTATAGCCTTGGTATGCGGTTTCAATATCAGTAACCGTACATTCTCCCACCGTCTTAATTTGGTTAAGAAACTGTATTTTTCGTTTATATTGTACATCGAGCGGATTTCTTGATTTATATGAATTTCGGATTAAAGTTGAAACAATAGATTCCAGACGAATATGTGCTGGCAATGGTTGCAAGAAGCTTTTTACCCGCCATAATATGTGCGACTTTAGCCTTGGGCTCAGTCTTTTTTCCTCATCACTGATGAAAGGGAAATTATAAAAAGCATCAATCACCTCGTCTTCACTTTCAAGAATTGCCGGTAATGCCTCTATTAATGGATTACCAGCATATTCCTTGATCTTCTGCTCATTGTATTCCGCTATCTTATATGCGTATGATTGATCATTGCTTTTCGATTTTATCATTCTTCAGCTTCTCCTTGCGCTGTCTGATTTTATCCATCATCCTGACATTATAATCGGGTTCATCTGCTGCTTCATTTTGTAAAGAAGGTTGTAACGTCGTGCCCGGGAATGGAATAACAGGTGTCGGGATATCTCTTGCTACGGTTTCCGGCGTAAAGGCTTCCGTCTTGCGATTCAGTTCTTTTTCCTCCGCTCGATTGACTCTTATATCTTTTATTTTTTTTGCCTTGGATACCGCTGGATCTATGACTTTATCAGTTTTCTTCGTTGACTCCTTGGCAATTTTCATTATTGTCTGATCCAATTCAGTTTCCTTTTGCAATTGTGATTTTCGCACTGTCTGACGAAGCCCCGTTGCTTTTTGATTAGCAGCAATCACATCCTCCAGAAACATTTCTTGAAAATCACGGTTTCTGTCGAGAAGATTGAATGTAATGTAATTGATACCATCATCGTTGAGATAGTAAATATGCTCCATATTGCGCGGATCGTACACAATGCCAATACTTTTTAACTTTAGACGCTTGTAAAAAGCCTCATCTAAAAGTTCAGAAGCACCATAATGAAGATTACGATGGATAATTGCACCTCTACTAATCGTCGCCTTACCTCGCGGCAATATATTCATCCTAAAGCGATTCCGGTCAATTCTTCGCAGTGTGCCTTTTTTATTTTCAATGCCCCAGTTCCAAATATCCAATGGAGTCGGCTTAACTTCATCCCTTATCATTTCAGGAGTTAAAGGATATTTTTCTATTTCGCGAATATTATGTAATAGTACGCACCGAAAAACAATTTCAGTTATTTCCCTTAGCGTCAGCTTAGCTTCTAATCGATAGTCTGGATCGCCACGTTTTCGATAATCTTTCATCACGGCACCCGGCAGAAAACTTTCAATTCGCTCATTAATGGTACGAAAGAACCTTTCAATAATGCCTTTATAATCACCACGATATGGCGAAGTATTCTCGATAGTAATATTTAGATTATTAATTAAGTTCTCAACGCCATAACCTTCCATCTCTCCCCGATCAGCAATAATAGCTTCTGGCACAAACGTACACGGCCAATCTTCTTCCTCAATATTAATATTGTACTTTTTACACAGCTCCACTTTATCCGCTACCATAGAATCCAAAGCCATCATTGCGCCATTCCAGGATGGTGACTCCAATCCCACATATACACCAGTTATCATTCGAGAAAAAACATCAATGATTATATATACTGTGGGCCTGCCAATGACTTTACTGCGGTCTATTTCGCTAACAATATAAATATCCGCTATTGTTGCATCAATCTGAAATCGAAAACCAGGTCCTGGTGCTTCTAACGTTGAACTACCCAAAAGTGGTCGATACTTCAATTCATATTCTTTTTCTCCTTCACGGAGTTTAATATCTAATACAGTATTTTCATTTTTCTTGAACCAATAGTAATATTGGGTAAATGTCGGAATGTAGTCCGACCCACGGATAATCTTTTCTATTTCTTCATTTTTTCGTACCGTGATGGAGTAAAAATCGGCTAGCATTAGGCGATATACCTGTCGTAAGGACTTTTTTTGACCTTTACGCCAGTATTTATTGGTGACCACCTCAAATTGCTTTTTAATAGCCTCAGTAATAATAATCCCTTCTGTATTATTCTCACCATAAATACGATGGCGACCTACTTTTTTATCTGTAAGTTCCCTTTCCTGGCCTTTTCCGCCCGAATTAGCATAGTCTGGCAAAAGAGCATTACGAGTCATACCTCTTTGCCAAAAACGACTAAAGAGCCTTTTCACCGTAATCAATGGAATTTTTTCATTTTCCGCTATCTCTTGAAATACCTGCATTCTTGTTTTCTTACTAAGAATATCATTTTTGTGGGATTCCCAATATTTTTCAATAATTTGCCAAGCTTCATCCCTTTTGCGAATCTCCGTTTCGGACAAGTTATCATTTGATTTTATCCTGAAATACGGATCTAAAATCTCAACGATATTATTGTTGTCATATTTTTTCTCGATGTTCGAAACTATCTCAATTTTTGGCATACTAAGACTTGTCCCAATATAGACATAAGCACAGAGCCCTTCAGCATAATCAATATCAATAATACGTATACGCTCATTTTCATTTACAAATTGATAAACTGTATTGAGATTTAGCAAAATACAACCTCCCCTAATTCTCTTGATTTTGCTAGCAGATCAATGCTGATATGCTGGTCTAGTCTCAGGGGAGAAAACAAATCAATACTAATGTACTTCCTTGCTATCAAATGTTTAAACAGTGCAATCCCTGCGCCTTTTATCAAATGCAAATCTTTTTCAAACAATGATGAAATCTGCCTGACCGTTTTATCTGAGTCTATCAGCCTTTGCAAAAAGGCAATGATAATATCTTCGCTTTCCGCTACACCAATATCTTTAAACGCTTCATTATCAAACAGCTCATAGTAATCAAGAATATCGGAAATATTTTGGCTATAACTTTTATTTATTTCTTCCTCCGTCACTATTCCCCAGTCAACATTATGCCGTTCCCAATATGTTTGTTCAATTGTAAATTTCTCTATAACTCTACGTTCTAGAAGATCCTTTTTATATTTTGCTGTTCGAATTACATCGCGCGTAGCATTTCCAACTTTAAGCGTAATACAAAAATCTGATGTTATGGTAATGGCTTCTTTGGTAACAGGATTTGCGGGATGTTTTATTCCGAGTTCATCCGAAATTAGCAGAGTTTCTGCCAGTTCAAGAGGGAATTGCTCTCTGATATCCACTACGTCATCAATAAATTCGAGCACCAGAAAGTAATTCCGTTCAAGATCAGATAGAAACTCATGCTGCCTGCCAGTTTTAATGCCATATGGCCGGGAAGAGCGTCCCTTAGATGGAACATCCTGTATCAAAATATAAGGCTTGTAAGCTTGTCCATGAGCAATCAAAGAATACTTATCTTCAGCACCACGATGTATGCCATCTCTTTTTCTTTTTGCCATAAAATAAAATCACCTCTATCATAGTTTCCTTGATAGAGGTGATTTTTATTCAAACTTTGTTAAACATTTTGATCAAACTATTTTATTACTGATCAAACTTTAATATCATTGATCAAACTATTTTGTAACGCTACAATTTTCATATTTTCTACAATTTTCCTATTCAACCGTGACACTTTTTGCCAGATTCCGTGGCTTATCAACGTCACAACCTCTGGTAATAGCAGCATAATAAGCTAATAGCTGCAATGGAACAACGGCAAGAATTGGTGCTAAATATTTATCAGCATTAGGGATGAATATGGTGTGATCTACATATTTTTTGATTTGGTCATCGCCCTCTTGTGCAATACCGATTACAACAGCATCACGAGCTTTTACTTCTTTAATATTGCTAAGGGTTTTCTCATATACATCATGTTGCGTAGCAAGGGCGATCACTGGTACTCCTTCAACGATTAGAGCAAGTGTACCATGTTTTAATTCACCAGCAGCATAAGCTTCTGCATGGATATATGAAATTTCTTTTAGTTTCAGTGCGCCTTCTAAGGCTACTGCATAGTCTAATGAACGCCCAATAAAGAATACGTCTTCATTAAAACCATACTGCTGTGCAAAGGTTTTGATCGGTTCAACATCTTCTAGTATTTGTTGTACTTGGCTCGGCACATTGCGTAGTCCAGAAATGAGTTCTTGGCTACGTTCAGCTGAAATGGTTTCACGTAGTCCTGCCATATAAATAGCAAGCATCGCTACACTAATAAGCTGAGTCGTATAAGCTTTGGTAGAAGCTACTGCAATTTCCGGACCAGCCCAGGTATATATAACTTGATCAGCCTCACGAGAAATAGAAGAACCTACTACGTTCGTAATCGCCAATGTTTTCGCACCTAGACGTTTTGCTTCTTTCAAAGCTGCTAAGGTATCAAGTGTTTCACCTGATTGGCTGATAACGATCGCTAGTGTCTTGTCATCTACTAATGGAGAACGATATCGAAATTCAGAAGCTACATCCACTTCTACTGGAATACGAGCTAAACTTTCAATGTAATACTTCCCAACAATACCAGCATGATAAGCAGTACCACAAGCTACAATAACGACTTTCCCGATAGCCGCCATCTCGTCTTTACTCCATTTTAGCTCATCAAAATTAATATGACTATTATCTTTCGCCAAACGGCTTGTCATCGTTTCACGGATGGCTTTGGGTTGCTCATAGATTTCTTTAATCATGAAATGCTCATAGCCGCCTTTTTCTGCTGCTTCTGCATCCCAGTTGACTTCAAATACTTTTTTAGTGATCGGTACACCTTGACGATTTGTTACCCATACGGAATCTTTCGTGATAACTGCCATTTCACCATCACTTAAAATGTAGGTTCTACGAGTACGACTGATGATAGCAGGAATATCTGACGCGATAAAGTTTTCGCCATCACCTAAGCCAATGACTAGTGGATTATCTTGTTTGGTACAAATAATCTTTCCAGGCTCAAATTTAGTCATAAACACTAAAGCATAAGAACCTGAAATATCCGCTAATACTTTTTTTACAGCAGCTTCAAAATCACCATCATAATATTCTTCTAGTAAATGCGCTACTACTTCTGTATCTGTTTCTGAAGTAAATATATGTCCTTTGGCAATTAATTGTTCTTTTAAATGCATATAGTTTTCAATAATACCGTTATGCACTACTACAAAATCGCCAGTACAGTCACTATGTGGATGAGAGTTGACATCTGATGGACGACCATGAGTTGCCCAACGAGTATGTCCAATCCCCATATGACCTGTAAGTTTATCTTTACTCAATTTTTTTTCTAAATTAGCTAAACGACCAATTGTTTTCTCAATATGAATTTTACTACCGTCATGAACAGCAATACCTGCTGAGTCATAACCACGATATTCTAATTTGCTCAAACCTTCTATTAAAAATTCTGCCGCCTCTTTGGGACCAATATATCCAACAATACCACACATATGGTAATTCCTCCTAAAAGTTCTTTCTTTTTACGCTTTATGATGTTAGCATTGTTATGCTAACTAAGCGACTTACACAAATGTTTTAACAAAGATTTGGTTCGCTGCTTATGGTGCGCTACTTCTGCTTCAGGCGTTTTGTCCTGCAAGTCACCTCGCAGTTTTGTCGCTGTTTATCGGTTGCAGAGTAACCGAGAGGTATCCGCTGAAAATTCGATAAACCTCTTCCTCGTCCGCTTACTACCAAATAGCAAGCTCCAGCGCTTATATTATGAGATGTCAGCTCATTATTTATCCATATCCCACCTCCAATTCATACAAAGACACACACAAAGGAGCACTACCGTGCTCCTTTGCATACCTTATTTTAATATAATAGGTGACTTTGGTCAACTTATCCTTGCTCTTTTTTTATAACATCAGCAATATTATGAACAATACGCTCTAATACCGGCATATCTGGCCCTTCCGCCATAACCCGAATGAGTTGTTCTGTCCCAGAAGGACGGACAAGAATACGTCCTTCCTCACCTAGTTCCTGTTCTCCTGCCTTGATTGCATCACTAATATTTTGATTTTTCTCCCAACCTTCTTTACTCATCACAGATATATTTACTAGTAATTGTGGATAACGTATCATAACAGATGCTAATTCTGACATCGTCTTACCACTTTTTTTCAAAGCTGCGATCAGCTGCAGGGCAGTTAAAACGCCATCACCAGTTGTACTATGCTCAGCAAAAATTACATGACCAGACTGCTCGCCACCCAAAACAAATGATTTTTCCATCATTGTTTCTAATACATACCGATCGCCTACAGCGGTTATCTCTACTCGCCCACCCGCTTGTTTAATGGCTTGATGAAGACCAATATTGCTCATAACGGTCGCCACTAAGGTATTGTCTTTCAGTGTCTTTTTTTGCAAACGATCGATGGCACAAATTACCATCATCTGATCACCATCAATGATTTGGCCTTTTTCATCTACAGCCAGGCAACGATCCGCATCACCATCATGAGCAATACCAAAATCTGCTTTATGTTCAATTACAGCTTGTTGCAGTTGCTCCATATGAGTAGAACCACAATGGTCATTAATATTCGTACCGTTTGGTTGGTTATTAATGACAACAACCTCTGCACCTAGACGTTTATATACAACTGATGCGACTTCAAACGACGATCCATTCGCACAGTCTACTACCATCTTTAAACCTTTAAAATCAACATCTACAGTACTTACTAAATAGTCAATATAATGTTTTACCAAATCATGATGATAGGCAATAGTCCCTATTTTATCGTTAATAGGATTCTCGATATCATCCGAGTAACCCATTACTAATTCTTCTAATTCTTCTTCTACGGCATCTGGTAGTTTATAACCTGTACCTGCAAAAAATTTAATGCCGTTATCAGGATATGGATTATGAGATGCGGAAATAACGACACCAGCCTGGGCATTTAGTTTGCCCGCTAGATAAGCTACTGCTGGCGTTGGCACGATGCATAATAAAATTGCCTGTCCACCTGCAGAACAGATTCCAGCAGCTAAAGCAGCTTCTAACATTTGACCTGAAACTCTGGTATCACGACCAATGACAATCACCGGTTTTGGGTGATTTCTACCAAAATAAGTCGTAGCTGCCCAGCCCAATCGAAACGCTAATGCTGGTGTTAGTTCTCTATTTGCTACTCCGCGCACTCCATCTGTACCAAAAAATTTTCCCATGTTATCTCTCCTTCTAGTAGGCGATTTTACAATCGCCCTGACACCTTATATTTTTTTATCACTGCAATCGCAGAATTAAGACCGTCTAAAGCAGCACTCATGATACCCCCTGCATAGCCTGCTCCTTCCCCAATTGGATAAAACCCTTCTGTATTGATTGACAGATAATCCTTACCACGTATGATGCGTACTGGCGCCGATGTTCTCGTTTCCACTCCTGTCATAATGGCTTTAGGATCAGCGAAACCTTTGATTTTACGATCAAAATCGGGCAATGCTTGCGCTAATGTTTGCGTTACAAAATCAGGTAAGCATTGACGCAAGTCAGCAGCAACCACTCCCGGACGATAGCTAGGCTTCGTACAGTAAGTAGTGCTACCACTCGTTTTTGACAAAAAATCACCTACCGTCTGCAATGGGGCATGGTAATTACTCCCTCCGCACGTAAAGGCCAATTGCTCATATTTGCGTTGAAAAGCAATCCCGCCCAGTACATCCCCACCATAATCTTCAGGCGTAACATTTACCACCAAGGCACTGTTACTAATGCCTGATGCTCTTTGATATAAACTCATACCATTGGTTACCACACCGCCTATTTCAGAAGCAGCAGCCACGACTACCCCTCCTGGACACATACAAAAAGAATACGCCGTACGGCCAGTATTTTTATCATGATATACCAGTCCATAATCAGCCGGTGACAAATTAGGATGACCAGCAGAAACACCATACTGGGATGTATCAATGATCGCTTGTGGATGTTCAATCCGCACGCCAATAGCAAATGGCTTCGCTTCCATGGCAATGCCATGATGGTATAGCATCGTATAGGTATCACGAGCACTATGACCAATAGCAAACAATGCCAATTCGCAAGGAATATAGCGACTTTCATTGACGAAAAGACCTTTGATTTTGCCATCTTCTATCTCAATATTCGTTACTTTTGCTTCAAATTCGACTTGTCCACCAAGTGCAATAATTTGCTGCCTGATATATTTTACCACACCTCGAAGTTTGTCTGTACCAATATGAGGTTTATGTATATAAGTAATTTCTGGCGGTGCACCAGCTTCTACAAAAAGTTCTAGTACTTGACGCATTAGCGGATCATTGACGCGAGTTGTCAATTTCCCATCAGAAAAAGTACCTGCACCTCCTTCGCCAAATTGTACATTCGAGTTAGGATCAAACTGTCCAGTCTGCCAAAATTCAGCAACATCACGGGTCCTGGTTTCAACATCCCGCCCTCGCTCTAATACTAATGGACAATATCCCTTTTGCGCCAAGGTTAGAGCAGCTAGCATTCCCGCTGGCCCTAACCCAATCACCACCGGTCTATGTGTAAGGCTAATTGCTCCAGGAACAATCTCTTCTGCCACTTGTTCACTAGCGACCATCACATTGTTATCACCACTAAGTTTTGCTAACACTTGTCCCTCGGGCACTGAAAGCAATACATCTACTGAATACACAAAACTAATATTATTTTTTCGCCGGGCATCCAGGGCTTTACGTACAATGACCACCTCAAGCACAGCTTGAAGTGGTAGTTTGAGCCTTTTGGCCACCAGTTTATTGATCGTTGTATTATCAGCAAGAGGTACCCGCATATTAATTATCCGTAACAAATAATTTCCGCTCCTTTATTTATATAGATATCACTAAACTTTCTTCCTACAGGCAATCGTCGTGGATGGGCTATAGGGCTGAGTGGCTTTACGAAGGACGCAAGCGAAGCCCTATAGCCCATCCGCGACAGACTAACAATATAACTGCCCTTTTCTTACTACCTTATCTATTACTTCTTTACCACCGTAATATTTACCATTACAGTATTTTTACTAAAGACAATGCCTTCTCTTGCTTGTAGTTTAACCTCAATCTCTGTATTTTTTTCAATACTAGATAAATTTATCGGTTCTGTATAAATAAACTCCGTACTAGCAAGCAATTTTGCATCCCCACTGATCTCAAGTTGTAGCGGGTCGATAGTGATCGGGTTTAGTGTAACATTTTTAGCTACTACCCCTGTAGTATTCACCCTTATCGGTACTACTTTTTTAGTAATAGCAGATGCGAACGATAATGAAACAGATACTTGCCCAGGACTAATCGTTAAACCTTCTACTTTTTTTCCTTTTTCATCAACCAATTGAAGATATTCTGTAACCGTATAATCTGCATTCTTTCCTGTTATATCTACATTGGCTATCACTTTCGTTGCTGTACTTAATAGTTCCGTCGGCCCTTCCACTGTTACATGAGTCAAATTATAAGTGAATTTTCCTAAGACTGTACCGGGCGCTGGGCTACCACTCATATTCACTTCTACAGGGATTTGGCGACTCGCGATCGAATCGAGGCGAAAATTAATATTTTCAGGATTTACCTCTACGACTTCTACATTGGCTGGGATCGTAGTATTCACCTTGACCGTGTTCCTTCCGTCCGATAAACCTTTCAGATCAATATATGACTTGATATCCTTAGAAGACAGACCAACAATTAAGGAACGAGGACCACGGACCTTAACCTTGACACGTTCAGGAATATCAATAGCGATAACCGAATTAGAAAGATTTCTCACTTCCAGAGGAATTTCCATACTCGTTTCCACCAATGGATTTTGTTCATTCATTACATATACCCATAAAATAATCGCCATAATGAGAGCGATCACTTTTGCTGTAAGGTTTTTCTTTGGAAGTCTCTCCATTATAAATTCTGCCTCCAGTTCAAGAAATTACCTAGCGGATGATTCTTGCTGGCAAAGAGTGGACGCAATTTCCCTTTGAGTAGTTCTGCGTCAAGGTCGCGTACCAGCCGTCCACCTCGTGCTAAGGATATAATGCCTGTTTCTTCACTGACTACTACTACAGCTGCATCCGTCTGTTCAGCAATACCAATAGCAGCCCGGTGCCTTGTGCCAAGTTCTTTATTTAAACTACGATCTTCCGTCAATGGCAATAGACAACCTGCTGCCATGATTCGATTTCCCCTAAGAATCACAGCCCCATCATGTAATGGTGTATTTGGAATAAAAATATTAATTAAAAATTCATTAGACACAAGTCCATCTACTTTGATCCCAGTCTCAATATAGTCATTAAGACCCGTCTCACGTTCCATTACAATTAGAGCGCCAATCTTGTTTTTAGCTAACACTACCACTGCTTTGCCTAGTTCATCTAACAGATTTTCTTGTTCTTCTTCATCTAGAAATACACTCTTCTTAAATAAGGTACCTCTACCTAACTGTTCGAGTGCTCGCCGAAGTTCTGGCTGAAATACAACAGGTAAAGCGACTAACACAACTGTCATCGTTTTCTGTAACAGCCAATAAATAACATTCAGTCCCAACCATTTGCTGATCACGGTAGCGATTAACATGACAATCAAACCTTTTAACAATGCCAAGGCCCTTGTATCTTTAATCATGACATATAGCTTATATAAAACAAAAGCTACAATCACCATGTCTAAGATATCAAGCAAGCTAATTGTTGAAATGATTGCATCAATTTGTGGCATCATACACAAAACTCCTCGCCGTAAATAAATTATAAATAAATACTAATTTATTCTACCCAATATCAAGCAAAACCTTTATTATTTGGTAAGCTCAATAAAAAAAAAATAATGCTTCCTGCAAACGCTCTGCAAGAAGCATTATTTTTTAGGTGTTATCATTTCGTTACTTCTTCTACCCAGCCAAATTTATCTTCTATTTTATCAAATTTACATGTTTAGATATTGCCTTTTGTAAATATATCAAGTATATTTTGCTGTTTTTTCAAGATTTCCTCTGCAACTGTAAACTCTTGCTGTACTCCAGTAGATGATGTTCCACCATAAGAGTTACGTGCATCTACACAAGTTTCTACTTTAATTGCTTCTAAAATATCAGTTTCAAACAAATCTGAGAATTGTTTGAACTCGGCAAGTGATAAATCCATTAACCATTTGTTTTTCCCTAAACAGTACGCTACACATTTTCCCACGACTTCATGTGCTTGGCGGAATGGCAAACCTTTTTTCACAAGATAATCAGCCATATCCGTGGCATTGGAAAAATCATTACGTACCGCTGCATCCATTACCTTATCATTGACCTTCATGCCGCGAAGCATCGAAGCATAAACGGTAAGGCTAAATTTCAAGGTATCAATGGTATCAAACATACCTTCTTTATCTTCTTGTAAGTCTTTGTTATACGCCAGTGGCAGACCTTTTGCAGTGCTTAGTAGTGCCATTAAATGACCAAAAACCCGCCCAGTTTTACCACGAACTAGTTCTGCTACATCGGGATTTTTTTTCTGAGGCATAATACTAGAACCTGTACAATGACCATCATCTAGTTCAATAAAAGAGAACTCAGAAGAAGACCACATAATAATCTCTTCGCTAATACGGCTTAGATGCATCATCAAGATGGAAGCGCAAGAAAGGAATTCCAAAATATAATCCCGATCACTCACCGCATCCATACTATTTTCATATACCTGGCTAAAACTCAGCTTACCAGCTACAAAATGCCTATCGATCGGAAAAGTCGTACCTGCTAAAGCACCTGCACCAAGTGGCATGATATCAGTACCTTCCCAAACACCTTTTAAACGACGAAAATCACGAGATAGCATAAAGAAATAAGCCATCATGTGATGAGCAAACAAGATAGGCTGAGCCCGTTGAAGATGAGTATACCCAGGCATAATTACAGATTTATGCTTTTCTGCCACTTCTACAATCGCTTCCTGCAACTGCGTAAGTAGCTCTCCAATATTTTTAATTTCACGTTTTAGATACATATGGGTATCAAGAGCAACTTGGTCATTACGACTGCGAGCCGTATGAAGTTTTCCCCCTACTGCGCCAATACGTTCTGTTAACCGTTTTTCAATATTCATGTGTATATCTTCAAGGGATACTTCAAAGCTAAAATTTCCCGCTTCAATATCAGCTAAAATACTGTTTAGTCCCTCAATAATTGTTGTTGCTTCCTCAGAACCAATAATGTTGCATTTTGCCAACATGGTAGCATGAGCAATACTACCCGCAATATCCTCGGCATACATGCGTTGGTCAAAAGAAATGGAGGAGGTAAACTCCTCCACCATTACATCCGTATTTTTGGCAAATCTACCGCCCCACAATTTACTCATTATTTCTTTGCCTCTTTCATCATTAATGCACGAACTTTTAATGGTAGGCCAAATAGGTTAATAAATCCTTCGGCATCACTTTGATTATATACTTCATCACGACCAAATGTTACAAATCCTTCATGGTACAGTGAATATGGTGATTTTGTACCTGCACTAATGATATTGCCTTTATACAGTTTTAAACGAACAGTACCAGTAACGGTTTGCTGAGTCGAGTCAACAAAAGCATCTAGTGCTTCTTTCAGCGGTGAAAACCACATTCCATCATATACAAGTTCTGCATAACGGATAGAAACTTGTTCTTTATAATGCTTAGTCGTACGGTCGAGTGTTAATAGTTCTAATTCGTGATGAGCATAATACAAAATGGATCCGCCTGGATTTTCATATACACCACGAGATTTCATACCAACAAGACGGTTTTCTACCATATCGGTAACGCCGATGCCATGTTCTGCACCAAGAGCATTTAATTTTTCAAGCAATGCAACGGCAGGTAATTTTTCGCCATCAACCGATACCGGAATACCTTTTTCAAATCCGATTTCTACATAAGCGGCTTGATCAGGGGCACTTTCTGGAGTTCTAGTTACCAAATACACATCATCAAGTGGTGCATTCGCTGGATCTTCTAAATCTGCTCCTTCATGACTCAAATGCCAAATGTTACGGTCCATGCTATAAGGACGTGATTTAGCTACTGGAATTGGAATATTGTGTTTTTCTGCATATTCAAATGCATCTTCACGAGAGCGAATATCCCATAAACGCCAAGGTGCAATAATTTCTAAATGTGGTGCCAATGCTTTTACAGTAAGTTCAAAACGTACTTGGTCATTTCCCTTGCCAGTAGCGCCATGAGCAATGGCATCTGCTCCTTCAAGTTCTGCAATTTTTACTAATGCTTTCGCAATAATTGGTCTTGCAAAAGAAGTACCGAGTAGATATTTTCCTTCATATACGGCTCCAGCTTTTAAGGTTGGCCAAATATAGTCTTCTACAAACTCTTTAGTCAAATCTTCAATATATACTTTACTTGCGCCTGATTTAAGAGCTTTCTCACGAACTGGTGTTAATTCATCACCTTGTCCCACATCAGCACACATCGCAATTACTTCACAACCATAATTTTCTTTTAACCATGGAATAATAACCGAGGTATCAAGACCTCCTGAATAAGCTAGTACTACTTTATTAATTTTACTCATATTTCTTATCCCCTTTATATTTTTAAATTATCGTTTCATCAATAATACCATAATTGCCTTCTGGATGTGTAGGCGATTTTCTGCTTGATCAAAAACTGCGGATTGTTTGCTTTCCATTACTTCATCGGTAATCTCTTCACCGCGATGTGCTGGTAGGCAATGTAATACGATCGCATCTGACTTCGCGACATTCATAATATTTTGGTTAACCTGATAGCCTGCAAAAGCTACTTTTCTAATATTTTGTTCTGTTTCTTTCCCCATACTAGCCCATACATCTGTATATAATACATCTGCATCCTTGGCAGCAGTAGCAGGATCATTGCTCAGCACAATCTTGCTACCAGTGATCTCAGCAGCTTTTCTAGCTTGCTCTACCATCTGAGAATCTGGTTCATACCCCTTAGGTGTGGCAACGGAAATATGCATACCTACTTTAGTGCAAGCATGCATCAATGAATGTAACATGTTATTCCCATCACCGATATATGCCATTTTTAACCCTTTTAACGATCCTTTATGCTCCATAACAGTAAAAATATCTGTTAAGGCTTGGCAAGGATGCATCATATCCGTAAGGGCATTGATAATTGGGATACTCGAATACTTTGCCATTTCAACCACTTCATCATGAGAAGCCGTACGAATCATAATGCCATCTAGATAACGTGATAATACCCTTGCTGTATCTTTAACAGGCTCACCCCGGCCAATCTGTAGATCGTTTCCGCTTAAAAATAAAGCGGATCCACCTAATTGCCACATGCCTACTTCAAAAGATACTCTGGTACGTGTGGATGATTTTTGAAAAATCATCCCTAGCGTTTTGCCTTTTAATAAATGATGCTCTTCCCCGCGCTTTAGCTGCGCTTTTAAAGTCTTAGCCAGTTCTAATATCTCATTGACTTCATTAATTGATAAATCATCAATGGATAATAAATCTTTCGCCTCTATCCCCATGTTCATAACCCCCAAAAAGAATTAGATCAAAGCCTTCTATATTTTTGCTAGTACCTTATCCAGTACAGCTAGCATTTCATCAATATGACTTGGCTCAACAATAAGTGGTGGTACAAAGCGAAGTACATTACCTGCTGTACAATTAATAATCAAACCATCTTCCAAACAAGCATTGACTATATCTCGCCCGTTTTCAATGGTAAGCTCTGCCCCTACGATTAAACCTTTGCCTCGCACCTTTCTAATAATAGTAGGATATTTCTTTTGAAGTTTTACCAAACCACATTGTAAATATTCTCCTACTTTCTTAGCATTGTCAAGCAAATTTCTTTCTTCCATTTCTGTCAAAACAGCATTTGCTGCTGCGCATACTAATGGGTTGCCACCAAAGGTAGAGCCATGATCACCACTGTGAAAAACGCTAGCTACTTTGTCACTCGCAATAAAAGCACCAACTGGTACACCACCACCCAGACCTTTAGCAAGGGTTACAATATCCGGTACAATGCCATATTCCTGGTAAGCAAACATGCTACCAGTACGCCCCATACCAGTTTGAATTTCATCAAGTATGAGTAGCGTTCCTGTCTTATCACACAGTTCACGCACTTGCTGCAAATACGTTTCATCAGGCATATTCACGCCGCCTTCTCCTTGAATCGGTTCAAGGAAAATAGCGCAAGTTTTTTCAGTTGTAACTGCTTTTAATGCCTCGATATCATTGAATGGTACATATTTAAAACCAGCTGGTAATGGCTCATATCCTTTTTGATATTTGGGTTGAGCTGTCGCAGTAAGAGTCGCTAAGGTACGTCCATGAAAACAATCGTTAGCCGTAATAATTTCGATTCGATCGGAATTCAATGTCTTTCCATATTTTCTAGCGAGCTTTATCGCGCCTTCATTGGCTTCTGCACCACTATTGGCAAGAAATACTTTGCCAAGACCGCTCAGCGCTGCTAAGCGTTTTATCAACGTGGCCTGCACTTCCGTATAATATAAATTGGAGGAGTGAATGATCTTGCTAGCCTGATCGGCAATCGCTTCTACCAATTTAGGATTGGCATGACCTAAAAGATTGACGGCAATGCCTGCTAAAAAATCCAAATATTTTTTGCCTTGGTTATCATATACATAAGGACCTTCCCCATGTGATAACACAATGTTATAACGAGCAAAAACTGGTAGATAATACTCTTCCACAATGTCTATAACTTGCTGTTTATTCATATTGCCAACCTCCATTATTTTACGACTTCAGTACCAATACCTTGCGAAGTGAAAATTTCAAGTAGAATGGAATGAGGTTGCCGTCCATCAATAATATGAGTTTTAGCAGCACCACCTCTAAGAGCTCTGATGCAGGTTTCCACTTTAGGAATCATGCCACCCTCAATACTACCATCTTTAATCATTTTCTCAGCTTCAGTAAGCGCTAGAGAAGAAATAAAGGTATTCTTATCATGATAGTCACCATAAATCCCCTCAACATCGGTCAATAGCAGCAATTTTTCCGCTCCTAAAGCACCTGCTACTTCACCTGCTACATAATCAGCATTAATATTATAACTTTCTTTATCTGTTCCCACCCCGATAGGAGCAATAACTGGCGTATAACCGCTGTCAAGAAGAGTCGTGAGAATATCCGTATTAATGTGCTCTACATCACCAACAAATCCAATATCCACAGTAGTAACCGTTTCATTTTCATAAACTTGCGCCAAATGTTTTTTCGCAACAATCAAATCGGCATCTTTGCCACTTAGTCCTACTGCCTTAGATCCATGGCGATTTAGTAAACTGACGATTTCTGTATTAATTTTTCCGACTAATACCATCTCCGCCAATGCTACCGTTTCTGCATCCGTCACCCGAAGACCACTGACAAAAGTTGTTTCTTTGCCCATTTGCTTCATAATTTTTGTAATTTCTGGACCACCACCATGAACTACAACGGGACGCATGCCGACATATTTTAAAAGAGTAATATCTTGAATCACGCTATTTTTAAGTTCGTCATTCACCATAGCATTACCACCATATTTAATAACGACTGTTTTACCAGAAAATTGTTGGATATAAGGTAGGGTGTCAATTAATACTGCAGCAGTTTCTACTGCTGCACTGTCTAACAGTTTTAACATGTGATGACCTCCATTTATGTATGATACTCACCATTAATTTTTACATATTCATAAGAAAAATCACAGGTCCACATGGTAGCGGTATGATCACCAAGACCCAAATCTACAGTAACAATGATATCTTGTTCACTCATGATAGCCTTTAGTGCTTTTTCATCAACTTCTACGCCCATCCCTTGCTTAACGATTGTCACATCACCAATGGTCAGCGATATTTTTTCTGGATCGGCTGCTGCCTCGGAATATCCTACGGCACATAAAATCCGTCCCCAATTGGCATCCTGACCAAAGAAGGCTGTTTTAACAAGTGGAGATTTAGCAACCGCCATGACTGCTTTTTTGGCATCGACTTGGCTTGCCGCTCCTTGTACGGTAATTTCTAAAAACTTAGTAGCGCCTTCCCCATCACGAACCACTTGTTTTGCTAGGAAAATACATACTTCTGTTAATGCCGCGGTTAGAGCCTTATATTCGCTGCTATCAGCGCTCTCAATCATGGCATTGCCAGCTACTCCATTGGCAAGAATACATGTCATGTCATTCGTACTACTATCTCCATCTACCGATATCATATTAAATGATACATTCACAGCTTCGGTCAATGCTTGCTTTAAAATCGACGGCAAAATTGCAGCATCTGTTGTAATACAGCAAAGCATAGTAGCCATATTCGGATGAATCATTCCTGAGCCTTTAGCAATACCAGCCATTCGTACTGGAGTGCCATTGATTTTAAATTCATATGCACAAGTTTTTGCAAAGGTATCCGTTGTCATGATTGCTGTAGCTGCATTTTCATGACCCTTTTCATCAAGCTGTTCTACAGCTTTTTTTATACCCATATCAATTTTATCCATTTGTAAATTCACACCGATAATACCTGTGGAAGATACCACGACTTCATGATCGGCTATCCCTAATTGCTCAGCAGTGATATGAGCCATCGCCTTCGCATCGATAAGACCTTGCGGACCAGTACATGCATTTGCACAACCTGAATTGATTACAACAGCGGAAGCTGTTCCTTTTTCTGCAACAAGGCGAGATACAACAACAGGTGCTGCTGCCATCGTATTTTGGGTAAATACAGCAGCCACACTAGCAGGTACCGTACTATAAATCAGTGCTAAATCCAGTTTTCCGCTCTTTTTAATACCAGCTTTAACGCCAGCAGCTTTAAAGCCTCTCGGTGAAGTAATTCCACCCGTAATTTTTTTCAACATAAAACGACCCCCTATATTTTGTATCATGGATATAATGCTATTTTCGTCAATCCAGTATTTTCTGCAAAACCAAACATGACATTAAAATTTTGTACCGCTTGCCCAGCTGCGCCTTTTACTAGATTATCAATGGCTGAAACAACAACGACTCGATTGGTACGAGGATCAATATGCCATCCTAAATCACAAAAATTGGATCCCCGAGTATTTTTAACAGCTGGATAACCACCCCGCCCTAATAAGCGGATAAAGTGTTCCTGGCTATATAATTCTTCAAAAGATTGATCAACGTCTGCTGGTGTTACTCCTGCTGCCAGCGTCGCATAACAAGTACTCAAAATACCACGAGACATAGGAATGAGATGTGGAGTAAAACTAATAATAGCCTCTTGACCAGAAACATCAGTAAGAGCCTGCTCAATTTCTGGTGTATGACGATGACCACCAATATTATAGGCTTTGAGATTATCAAACATTTCCGCAAAATGACTTCCGAGGTTTAGACCACGTCCTGCGCCTGAAACACCAGATTTTGCATCTACCACAATACTCTTTACATCTATTAAATGTTTCTTAGCTAGCGGTGCTAAGGCCAAGATACTCGCTGTTGTATAACAACCGGCATTGCCGACAATCTTCGCCTTTTTGATTTGATCACGATATAATTCGGTTAAACCATATACAGCGCCCGACTGCACATGAGTATGTGTAACTTTATACCATTGTTCATATATAGATTCATCACGGAAACGATAATCCGCACCTAAATCAATTATTTTAACGCCTTGCTCAGCTAATGGTTTACCAATAGCCATAGCATGCCCATGAGGCAAGGCAATAAACACAGCTTGATTGTCAGCGAACTGACTTAGATCTTTCATACTCGTCAATTTTTTATCATAAATTCCGCGTAAATGCGGATATGCCTCAGTAATAGATGCACCCGTTTGGCTTTCTGAGGTAATATGAGCAATCTCCACTTCTGGATGATTGACCAATATTCCTAATAATTCAACTCCTGCATAACCTGTTGCGCCAATAATACTAACCTTCATCGTCTTCCCCTCCCTTTATTACCTTATAATTATACACGATGTTCGTATATTTATGCAATCATTTTTTCTTCTCATAATGGCCTGATTTGTAAACTGCTTTTTCTTATTGTAGAACCCATTTTGATTGATGATTGGTTTATCATATCAAATCGTATAACCTTAGTAGTATTAACCATTAAAGTATAAAAATCCTGCAAAATACGTATATTTTGCAGGATTTTTTCTTAGAATAGAGATTCTATTATAATAATATACTAACTAATACGTAGCCCATAGCACATCCACCTAATACACCAATCAAACCAGGTATAATGAAACTGTGATTAATGATGAACTTACCAATACGCGTTGTTCCTGAGCGATCAAATCCAATACATGCCAAATCACTTGGATAGGTTGGTAGTACAAAATAGCCATAGGCAGCTGGGAAAAATGCTACCATCATCTTAGGATCAACTCCAAGGGCAACCCCCATAGGAGCGATTGCTGCAATCGCTGCAGCCTGGCTATTAACGAGTTTAGAAACTAAGAATAATACAATCGCATACATCCAAGGTTTACTAGCCACAACACCCGCTAACGTGCTTTTCAATAAAGTAAAATGAGATTGGAAGAAAGTATCCGTCATCCAAGCCACGCCAAATACGGAAATAATGGCAACCATACCCGCCTGAAAAACAGGGCCCTTGGAGATTTCTCGTGAATTCACCTTACAAGTCATCATAATGACAGCACCAGCAATCAACATTACCATTTGAATCGCAAGTGTCATTGACATAGGCTTTACTTTGCCAACAGGACCAAAGGCAGGTAGCAAGCTCGGGAAAGAACCTAGTAGTATAACACCAACAATACCGGCAAAGAAAATCCAAGTTGCCCAGTGAGCTTCTTTAGGTAATACAGTATCTTGCAACGTATCACTATTTCCATAAATATAGTCTTTTTGTTCGGGATCTTGAATTTTAGCTTGAAAATCCGCATCTTTATCAAGGTCTTTCCCGCGTTTCATGCTCCATAGAGCAGCAAGGATCACACCAACAAAAGTAGCTGGAATAGAGATCATAAGTAAATCAAGAATACTAACAGCCTTTCCTATGCCATGGCTTGCAGCCAAAATGGAAACCATAGAAACTACGGAAACCGATACAGGAGATGCACCAATCCCGATTTGCGATGCAACGGAAGCAACGGCCATTGGGCGTTCTGGTCGAATACCTTTTTTAATCGAAATATCATAGATAATCGGGAACATCGTATACACTACATGACCAGTACCGCATAAAACCGTCAATGTCCATGTCGTAATCGGAGCCAAGATGGTGATATACGAAGGATGACGACGTAGTACACGTTCTGCCACCTTGAGCATTACATTTAAACCACCAGCAGTTTGCAGTACCGATGCACAAGCAATAACTGACAAAATAGTCAACATAACATCAATTGGCGGTTTACCTGGTTGCAAACCAAAAACAAATGAAAGAATAAAAAGTCCAATACCACTAATAAGTCCTAAACCCATGCCTCCATATCGAGTCCCTAACAGTAGGCATATTAGAATAACCAAAAATTGCAAACTAAGCATTGTTTTACTTTCCTTTCTTCGACAATTTTAATGCATACTAATTTCTCACATTTCATGTTGAATATAATTAGTGCTTTTATGCTTTTATCATAGCAAAAAAAGTCTCGCTACATATAGTTTAAACATTAAAAAAAGTAAAAAAAGTCTTTTTCCTATGACGAAAAACTTGGTGTCGACCAAGTACTCATACGCAGGTAGAAGCCTTAGTTATTCTTACTTGGAACTCTAGAAAGTATTATACTTTGTGATTCCGCAAAAATATAATCTTGCAAAATAACTTCATTTTACAAGATTATATTTCAGGCTATATCTTAAGCTACTACAACTGATTTATTTTTCTTTATTCATCTTTGTACTTGCTGTTCTCTTTTCTTTATTGGCAAGTTTAATGAGCGCGATTGCATAACCCACACCAAAAGGAGCTTCATACGATACGATCTCCGCTGAAGCATTCATGCCACCCGCTACTCCCATCAAAAAGAAAATCGGCCGCAAACCACATTCTTTAGCTTCTGCAATCAACTCTTTGTCCATATTTAGTAATGCTTTTACATTTAGCTCTTGCACTGCTTGTAATACTTCATTATCAAAGGTAGCAGCTTGCGAGCTGTAACCATCTGGTGCATCGGGCGTTAAACGGTGCGATAAATCACCAGACGCGATGACTGCTACTTTTTTTCCCACCATACCAATTGCCATTTGTACTGCTTTGCCAAAGGTATACAGCTCCTCATAAGATAACAAACCAGCTGATATATGCACCAACTGTCCTTTAAATCCAGCCTTACTTAAATAATATAGTGGCACTAATGCTCCATGATCTAGTCCTAAGCTGATTCGATAATTTTTAGCCATGTCATCCGTTAATTCTATTAAATTAACGCCTAAGCGATCGGCTTTTTTTAAAATGTGTCGAATCAACAAATCATCCGTCTCAAAACCCATAGATACATCAGCAGCACCAAATGCCCCAAAATTACCCTTCAATCTTGGATGGATACTAATGCTAATTGCATCCTCAAATACCGGACCATGTGGTGTTATTAAAACAATAGTCTGCGGATTTTGTTCCTTAATAATTTTAGAAACTTTTTCTGCAGCATCAATTGTTTGTTGTACTTTAGCTAGTTCTCCTTTGCCGACTTCAGGGATCATAATTGGAGGATGAGGCATCAGTGCGCAACTAGTCAAGTTGTCCATATAAATTGCTCCTTCCCATATACATACGGAATATCAACATTATTAGCCCTGATCTATTTCACTTTTATTTTGTCACATCTTGCCTAAAATAATACGCCAAACCTTTCGCAATCTGCTCGGCTAACTTTTGTTGATACCCATCATTCGCTAATAATGTTGCTTCCTGCTTATTGGTCAAATATCCTGTCTCAATTAACACTCCTGGTATATGATTGATACTATTCAATAATAAAATGTGTAAATCCTCCTTAGCTTGGCGCTTATTCCCCTCGGGAAATTCTTTAAGAGCTCGTTGCAATGTTTCTGCTACTATTTTATTTTGCATAACTTTAGGGTTGTAGAAAACTTGAGCCCCTGTAAAATTCGCATCGCGAAAGGCATTACAGTGTACACTAATGAAAATTTCACTTGTTGAATCTTGCATAATCTCAATCCGCTTTAATAAGTCATTTCGTTTTCCACCTTTTCCCCGCGTATAATAGTCAAGATCCGTCTCTCTTGTCAATGCCACTATGGCTCCATTTTTTTGTAAAATATCCGCTAATTTAAGAACAATCGCTAATGTAATTTCTTTTTCTATTACCTGATTTGCACAAGCACCACTATCGATTCCACCATGTCCAGCGTCAAGTACGATGCGATGCCCAGATAAAAGTGACAGATCTGTCTGTTCTATATCTATAGTTGCTAAATAATGCATCGATAACAAATTAAGCACTACAATTGTTATACTAAGCATGATAATACATTGTAGTTTATCTTTTCTGATAAAAACGAGTCTCATTGCGAATCACTCTCCCTAACAACACTCCTAATAAGCTATGTTAAAATTTTCTTTATTATTATAAAAAGTATCAGAAATCTAAAGCATAGAAACAAATTTTTTCAATAACAGATATAGCCAATTACAGTCCCATAGGGTAAAATAAAATCACTGATACACATGCTATAGGAGGAGATCAATGAGGAGATTCCGTAGATTGTTTATTCTTTTACTACTAGTATTTGGAGCATCTTTTTTCTGGGCCGGCGGTGATAATATTGTACAAAGACTACTACCTGTCATACCTTCAACAAAGAGCCTTACTACAGAACTAGCAAGTTCATGGAAACGCACGTACCAAATCATAGCTCTAAAAAGTGCAGTAGATGCTAAATTAGATAAAAAAAAATATGTACAAATACAATACATTCCACTTACGATGCAACAAGCAATCGTTGCCGTAGAAGACAATCGCTTTTATCGGCATATGGGTTTTGATATAGAAGGCATACTCAGAGCTACTCTAGTGAACATGCAAGCAGGTTCCTTTTCTGAAGGCGGCAGTACGATCACGCAACAACTTGTTAAAAATTTATTTTTGACTCAAGAAAAAACCTATGGACGTAAAGCCGAAGAGTTTATTTTAGCAATTGATATGGAACTTCGATATTCAAAAGATGAAATATTAGAAATGTATCTCAACTCCATTTACTTTGGTTCAGGAGCTTATGGTATAGGAGATGCCGCAAGAATTTATTTTGCCAAAGCACCAATGAACCTTACCTTACCCGAATGTGCTATGCTAGCTGGTACTCCTACCGCTCCCTCTATTAACTCTCCCTACGTTAATTTTACTACGGCAAAAGAGCGTCAGGGCATTGTATTATCGCTAATGTCTCGCCACGGCTATATCACTTCACAAGAAGCAACAGAAGCAAAGCTAGCGACAATCAGATTGGCACAATAACGATATAACGATATAACGATAAAATACCGTCAAAGCCCTCCAAAGCTTGACGGTATTTTTTGTAAGGCAGTTGGATAATTTTATTAACATATTAAATATTTACTCTCATCAATAACACTTTGCTCTATTCCTCATATCATATAGCAGAGGGTTCAAAACTGGGTGTTAGCGTAAGCTAACCTTTATTTCAGAACAAAACTTAGCCAAAGCAAATAGGAGGTTTATTGTATGCATATCCCTGAAAATTTTTCATCTTTGGCAGACCTTACGGTGGGCACAAAATGTAAAATATCATCCATAGAGCTTGACGGCTTACTCAGAAGACGGGTTCTGGACTTAGGTATGATTCCAGGAACTCAAGTGGAGTGCATCCGTAGAAGTCCAGCCGGTGATCCCATCGCGTTTAGAGTGCGTAACACTACCATAGCGCTGCGTAGTAATGACGCTAGCTTGATTAAAGTATACCCTATGTAATGTTAATATGGAGGCGATGAAATTGAGTATGCAAGTGGAAAATCGTGGCCGAATACTACGTGAACATTTCGACATAGCCCCTAGATCAGGGCAATATGTGATCGCCCTAGCCGGCAACCCAAACGTTGGTAAAAGCACCGTATTTAATGCATTAACAGGTCTACGCCAACATACCGGCAACTGGCCTGGCAAGACCGTAGATAACGCTCAAGGTACCTTTACTTATCATAAGAAGTCCTTCCTGCTAGTTGATCTACCGGGTACTTACTCAATATTAGCACACACTGTGGAAGAACAAGTCGCTCGTGACTTTATCTGCTTTGGTCAACCAGATGCTTCCCTCGTGATATTGGATGCCACCTGCTTGGAGAGAAATTTAAATCTTGCCCTTCAGATTATGGAGATCACACCAAATATCATTGTTTGCGTGAATCTGATGGATGAAGCCCGAAAGAAAAACATCATTATTGATATCTCTGCTCTTGAAAGAGAACTTGGTGTTCCCGTCGTTGCCACTGCTGCACGGAAAGGTGAAGGATTAGATACACTCCGGGAAACTCTATATCAAGTTAGCACTGGCGCATTCAAAAGTAAGCCCCAACAGCTCATCTATTCACCAGAAGTTGAAGAGGCGGTTCAAAAACTGTTACCTAACATTCAGCACCTCGTTGATCATAAATTAAACCCTCGTTGGATTGCTCTTCGACTATTAGACGGGGATAAAGCTTTTATTGACAGCATCAGCCGTCAATTAGATCTTCAACCAACATTGAAAGTGCTTCAGGAGGTAACAGCAATATGAGTGGAATGGTAAAGCCCATGACTACGCTAGCGGATGTCTGTGCTGAGGCGAATAAAATTCGTCTCAGTTCCGGCAACGAGCTTAGTGATACGATTGTATCCGATATTTACACAAACGCTGAACAGATTGCGCGTAAAGTAGTTATCCAGAAAACGCAAGATAAATCTACGTGGGATACTAGGATCGATGATATTCTCACATCCCGCCTATTCGGTTACCCCATTATGCTGGCACTTCTGAGCGGCATATTCTGGCTCACGATCGAAGGCGCTAATATTCCCTCTGCAATGATTGCAGACGCCTTGTTTGCTTTCCAAGATCAGCTCACGGAATGGTTCCAACTGACCGGAGCTCCCGACTGGCTTCACGGTGTCTTGGTGCTTGGTCTCTATAGGGCGCTTGCCTGGGTTGTGTCTGTCATGTTGCCGCCTATGGCAATTTTCTTCCCACTGTTTACCTTATTAGAGGATTTAGGTTATTTACCTAGGGTTGCGTTTAATATGGATAACATGTTTAAAAAGTGTAAAGCTTGCGGCAAACAGGCATTAACGATGTGTATGGGCTTCGGTTGCAATGCTGCTGGGGTTGTGGCCTGCCGCATCATCGACTCCCCGCGTGAAAGGCTAATCGCCATACTGACCAACAATTTCGTTCCCTGCAATGGGCGTTTCCCAACCCTCATCGCTATCGCTACTATCTTTATGGGTGGCACATTAGCAACCGAATTTTCATCGCTCATCGTGTCTCTGGTCATCACAGCTACCGTACTACTTGGCATTGCAGTAACCTTTGCGGTATCCTGGGGCCTTTCCCATACCATCCTCAAAGGTGAACCATCTTCCCTCGTCTTAGAACTTCCACCCTACCGTCCGCCACAAGTCGGTGCAATCATCTACCGCTCTATGATCGACCGTACTTTGTTTGTATTAAAGCGTGCTGTCATCATGGCAGCTCCTGCTGGTGCCATCACCTGGATACTTGGTAATGTTTACATAGGAGATATGAGTATCATTGGCCATCTTGCCAGTTGGCTACAACCTCTCGGTTATGCCATCGGACTTGATGGGTTCATTCTTCTGGCGTTCATTCTCGGCCTACCGGCTAATGAGATTGTTGTTCCCATTCTCCTCATGAGTTATCTGTCCACAGGTCAAATGATGGAGTTTGAAAGCCTGGACGAACTGCGCCAAATATTACTTGACCACGGCTGGACTTGGTTGACCGCAGTCAGCTCGATATTGTTTTGCCTACTGCACTGGCCGTGTACGACCACGCTGCTTTCAGCATACAAAGAATCAGGAAGCTTTAAATGGACTTTCCTATCCTTCCTCATCCCAACGATCATCGCTTTCGTCGTCTGTTTCGTCGTGGCTCAATCGGCTAGAGGTCTTGGTCTTACCTAATCATTCTATCACTACCGCACTACCCATATCTCTATAATACCAGATAATATACAATCGCCCATATAATAGCAATGGAAACAACAGCACCTCGTTACTCTCCAAATCTAAAATAAACTGGATCTACCAAGCCCCAGTATATTTTAGGTTATCTTTTTTCTTGGTTTCTCGCACGTAGTCAACAAACTGTCGATAGGCTTCCGGATTCTGTTTCATGAAGACCATCAAACGTTGTATAGCAACTATCGTTGATTTCGACAGGTAATGCTCCATCGCTTCAGCTTCTGCGGTAACATCACAGTCAGCACAAATTGTCCTTAGAAACTCTTGCAGCAGCGTGTTTCTCTCTACGAGATAACACCCGATCTGTCTGCCCTTGTCAGTTAGCCCCATCATTCCATATTTTTGGTATGTAATATATCCTCCCGCGCAAAGTTTCCCAAGTGCTTTGCTTACGGAAGGCAACTTTACATTCAATTTCTGACTTATGTCGGTAACTCGTACTATATCATCGCTGGCTGATAATCTGTAAATTTCCTCTAAGTAATCTTCCAGGCTAGGCGACAGCATAGGTTTACCTCCTACTTCATCTATTCATTGTTTATAACAATGAATAGCATTATCATTTTAATTAATAACCTATTATATTAATGCGACATATCTATTGATATGATAGCCGAGATGCTTACAGAACTGCCTCATGTAGAAAACAACCAAAGATACTTTTGTGTTGATCAGGACGTCAAACTTTCGCAAACCGAACCTATCTTGCATGATGCTAAATACATTTTAAGCAAGAAAATAGATTTAGATTCAGATAGACACCATCGAGATCATCTTGGGTAATGCCTATATAGCGAAGTGTAAGTGACAGATTACTACATCATGAAACATGATTAAAAAACAAAAACCCCTGCAAACACTGGGTTTGCAAGGGTATAATGTAAAACGATATTAACGTTTTGAGAACTGAGAAGCTTTACGAGCTTTCTTAAGACCGTATTTACGACGCTCTTTTTCTCTAGGATCACGAGTAAGGAAGCCAGCTTTTTTCAAAGATGGACGATACTCAGCATCTACAAGAAGTAGTGCACGTGAAATACCATGACGAACAGCGCCAGCTTGACCAGAAGGACCGCCACCCGCTACCTTAATCAATACGTCATATTTTCCAAGAGTTTCAGTCAGATTAAGCGGTTGCTTAACAATAAGTTCTAAAGTTTTACGGCCAAAATATTCTGGTAAAGAACGACCGTTAACAAGTACATTGCCTTCGCCCGGAACCAGACGAACTCTGGCAACCGATGTTTTTCTACGGCCTGTACCGTAGTAAGTAACCTCTGCCATAAATTGTTCCTCCTTTCCAGATTATCTTACGTTAATTTCTAATACTTCAGGCATTTGTGCAGCATGTGGATGCTCAGCACCACGATACACTTGTAACTTACGGAACATTTGGCGACCAAGACTGTTTTTAGGTAACATACCTCTAACAGCTAACTCAACCAGACGTTCTGGTTTGTCCGCCAGCATTTGACCAGCAGGGGTGAATGTAGTTCCACCTACATATCCTGAATGACGGAAATACGTTTTTTGTACTAATTTTTTACCAGTTAACGCTACTTTAGCAGCATTGATGATGATAACATGATCACCTGTGTCAACATGCGGAGTAAAAGTTGGTTTATTTTTGCCACGAAGAACTTTCGCTACTTCAGCAGCTAATCTACCTAAAGTTTTACCTTCTGCATCTACAACATACCACTTACGTTCTATGGTGGCAGCATTTGCCATAAATGTTTTCATGCGATTACCTCCTTGTCACAACATTACAGAAAAAAATTGATTTTGTATCCTTGAGATTCCGGGGCTAACGGAAGTCATGGCATAAATCTCATAGAAACATTGTATTAAATTAGCTTGTCAATGTCAAGAAGTATTGACAGATAAGCATATTTTTTTTGAAATACTTTCTAATATTGTACTTCTTTTAGATATAAACCATGGGCTGGCGCTGTAATACCAGCCTTTTTACGTTCCCTACTTTCTAGTATTACTTTAAACTGTCCGACTGGGCGAGCGCCCATCCCGACTTCAACTAAGGTACCAGTTAAATTACGAACCATATGATATAAAAAGCCTGTCCCCCAAAAGGAAAGCTCTAATAACTCGTCAACAAACTGGCATTTTACTTCAAGAATAGTCCGTACTGGACTGATCTTCGCTCCCCCTGCTGCTCGAAATGCAGAAAAATCATGTGTACCGACAATATATTGTGCGGCCTCTTCGATTGCTGCTACGTCTAGCTTGCGGCGAATATGCCAAGCATAATTACGCAGAAAAGGATCCGGCATAACATGTGGATATATTTTATATACATAAATTTTACTTGTCGCAGAATACTGTGCATGGAACCTTCCATCTACTTCTTCTACTTCGGTAATCACAATATCATGAGGAAGCAGACACCTAGAGGCAATCGCAATACGCTCAACCGGAATGGTTCCAGTTGTATAAAAATTTACAACTTGTCCGTAAGCATGTACCCCTGCATCCGTTCGTCCAGCTCCATACATTTTCAGTTCATGACCAAATAATTTTGCAAGTCGTCCCTCTAATACTTGCTGTATGCCAATGCCGTTCATCTGACGCTGAAAACCATTATAACCTGTTCCTTCATATGCTACTGTTAGTTTAATATTACGCATCTGATTCACCTCAATACACACGATCTAAAAAAGGGTACATTTAAAAAAGCTCTTCCGCTTCTAAAAAAACAGGTACAGTAAAAAGACTCTACCGCAGAAGAGGGGTAAGATTACCACGATATAATATATGTAAATAATATAACGCCCTAGATAAAGCTACATATAGCAACTTGGCATCAAAGTTATGATCTCTAAAATTTTTGTCAGAAGCATTCCAGATAATAACGCCATCAAATTCTAATCCTTTTGCCAATGTTACGGGTAGAATGGAGACGCCCCCTTGATAACTAACGGTATCAGTAGTAATCAAATGGATATTATCCATCGGCAAAGCTTCTTCTTGTAATGCATTATAAATCCACATGCTGTCACGAGGATGTTTGGTAATAACACCTATCGATTTACAATCATGGCTTTTAAAGTTAATAATAGCCTCTCTAATAGCCTCTATGGCCTCTTGAGTGGTAACAATTTGCTGCATGACAGGTTTATGTCCGATTTCATATACAGGGATCGCTGGTGAGCATCCCTTAGGCATTACAGTATTAAAACACTCTACGATTTCCCTAGCAGAACGGTAGCTATGATTCACCTCGCGGTATATAGATTTTACATCACCAAATACATCCTTCATTAAGACTTGCCAGCTATCAATGCTACGATAGGAATTAATCCCCTGCGACATATCACCCATGATGGTAAAAGAACTGTTACGTGATAATAATCGAAGTATCTTAAATTCCAAAGCATTTAAATCTTGTGCTTCATCCACCACGATATGCTCAAATTTTGCCATATGATTGAGCCCATCTAGCAAATATTTTAAATAACAAAGGGGAGCTACATCTTCTTTCTCTACTTTCCCTTGACGTAAGATATCTAAAGAAAATTCAGCAATAAATGGTATATCAAACTTTCTATTTTTAACTACTTTAAAGATACTTTTATCACGAAAAATCTCCATATAAACAGCAATTACATCCGTAGCAATCCATTGTATAAAGTGGTTATCTAAGAATTTCATCCCTTGTTTAGTGTATTTTTCAAATATTTTATCGGTACTACCCACGGTTTGTTTCTGTTTGGCTTCTAATACCTCTAAAAAGTTTCTCACTCTAAACTTAATATATCCAATTAAACTCTTAATTCGTTCATTATATGGAATACTGTACGTGCTTCCTTCCATTACTTTTTCAACTTGCTGTTCCTTGCTAATGAGTAGTTGGTTATCAAATAAACTGATTTCTTTTAATTTAAAACAAAATTTTTCAACTTTTTTAACAATCCATGCTTCTAATATCTTGCTAAATTCTAATGAACCTTTCAAATTGGCAACTGAACTTAATTGCTCACGGCGCTCATCTTTTTCCTTGTAATCCAGGAATAATTGCGCTTTTTCATCTTTATGAATGATAAAGTTTTGTTGTGTAATCGCTGATACTATATCTAAAAAAGTTAATTGCTTAACGTCATCGGCATCAATTTCGGGTAGTAACTCACAAATATAATCAAGAAATATTTTATTTGGAGCAATGATCATCATTTTTTGCGGATCTAGTTTTTCATTATACAAAAGATATGATAGACGGTGAAGTCCGATGGTACTTTTACCAGAACCTGCAACTCCTTGAATAATGATGACTTGATTCAGTGTCTCGCGGATAATTTTATTTTGCTCTGACCTGATAGATGTTACAATATCTTTTAACTTATTGCTTGTTCCCTGTAATAAGCGCTCGGTAAGAAATGGGTCAGCAATTAGAGCCTCTTTTTGCCTTGCCACTAATTGATCTAATATATAATCATCCGATATTTTTTGCAAAATACCATCTGCTATTTTATATTGTCTTTTCAAGTTGACAGCCCCGTGATAGTAATATCTTCCCAGCACATCATAACTAGCACGTCCATCATGGCATTCATAAAAGATAGTTGCTACCGGATCACGCCAGTCAAAGACTAGAATATCTTGTACACCTTCAATTTCAAGTCTGCTGATTTTAGTTCGCCCTATATAAAATTTTTCATATATTTCTGTATTATCTTCTTTAAAATCAACACGACCAAAATAAGGGCTGTCCAATGCACCCTGTATATCATAAATTTTATCAGTATTATCATTTTTCATCATAGAGTGTACATAAGAGCTAACTTGATCCTTATGTTCCATTGATATCCGCATTTGGCGTACACGTTTTTCAATATCATCTTCTAAAGAAGATATGATCATTTTCATTTCATCAATTGTATTCTCTAAATGCTCTTTTTCTATAAAAAAATCCGGATGTTGCGAATCCATATACAACCTCCTTTATCTTTCTCTATCTTTTTTACTTTACATATATACGAACTACAAGCAGTATCCCTATTACTAGCAATAATATTGCATATGCTGTCCAATCTTTACCTGTAATTTTTAATTGTTTCATTCTTGTACGATGATCTCCACCACGATAACATCTAGCCTCCATCGCAGTTGCTAGATCATCAGCGCGACGAAATGCACTAATAAATAAAGGTACCAATAATGGTATCATATTACGAGCACGACGCAATATATTCCCGGACGTAAAATCTGCACCACGCGCCATTTGTGCTTTCATAATTCGATCGGTTTCTTCTAGTAACGTTGGAATAAATCGAAGAGCAATGGTCATCATCATCGCCAATTCATGAGCTGGTAATCCAATTGCTTTAAATGGTTTTAGCAATCTTTCAATGCCATCTGTCAAAGCAACTGGTGAAGTCGTAAAGGTCAGTAATGAGGAAACGATAATTAAAAATACTAAGCGAATTGACATTAAAAATCCCAAACGTAAACCTTCCTGTGTTACAGTCAATGGTCCGAGCGTATAAATAATAATTCCTGTTGTTGTAAATATATGAATTAACAATGTCAAAATAATAATTAACCATAATGGTTTTAAAGAACGAAAAATCATAATGAGTGGTATGCCACCTAATGCGATACAAAAACCAATAAACACAACCACAACAGAATAAGCCTGATAGTTTTCTGCTAAAAATATACTACTAATAAGTAAGATCGTACTGATAATTTTAGTACGAGGATCTAAATGATGGATTACAGAATTTCCAGGAAAGTACTGTCCAAGCATAATATCTGCAAGCATTGTTAACTCCTCCTTACTGCTGCGAGTACACTATCCACTGCTGCATCCATTGTTACAACCGTATGATCCACTGACAGATCACGTTGTTTAAATTTATTCATTAATACAGTAAGTGGCGGCACATCAACACCTGCTTTTTGTAACTGTTCCTGACAATCTCGGAAAATATCGACAGGCAGACCATCGAGCATCACTTGTCCAGCATTCATCACAATGAGGCGATTTGCCATACGAGCTATATCCTCCATATTATGTGAAACTAATACAACTGTAATACCTGTAGCCTGATACATTTTGATAATTTGTCCAAAGATTTCATCGCGACCTTGTGGATCCAGACCAGCCGATGGTTCATCAAGTATTAGATACCTAGGTTCTAAAGCAATCACTCCAGCAATGGCCACACGTCGCATCTGTCCACCACTAAGTTGAAATGGTGTACGATTTGCAAACTTCTCGTAATCTAGACCAACAAAATCCATAGCTCTTTTTACCCGTTGATCAATTTCAGATTCCTCAATTCCAAGATTACGGGGACCAAATGCAATATCTGCATATACAGTTTCTTCGAATAATTGATGTTCCGGATATTGAAATACCATTCCCACACTTCGCTTGGCATGCTTAGCATCTTGATTTTTAGCATGAATATCCTGTCCATCAACCGTCACAGTACCTGTTGTTGGCTTTAATAAACCATTTAAATGTTGTAATAATGTAGACTTTCCTGATCCTGTATGACCAATAATGCCCACAAATTCTCCAGGCTTTATTTCTATATTAATTTCTTTAATTGCTGATTTTTCATAAGGAGTTTTCGGCATATATACATATGTAATATTGTCTAATATGATTGACATACAGCCACCACCAATTCCTCATCCGTAATAATTTCTTTTGGCAATGCAATATCATGTTGTTGTAAACGATATGCCATTTCAGCTGCCACTGGTACATCAAGACCTAATTCTTTTAAACGAGTTACCTGGCTAAATATTTGTCCTGGTGTTCCTTCCATAATAACTTTTCCACTATTCATTACAATCACACGATCAGCTGCAACTGCTTCTTCCATAAAATGAGTAATATATACTACCGTTATTTTCTCTTCTTGGTGTAAATAACGAACAGTAGACAACACTTCCTGACGCCCCTGAGGATCTAGCATAGCTGTAGGCTCATCAAGAACTAAACACTCTGACCGCATTGCTAGCACTCCGGCAATTGCGATGCGTTGTTTTTGTCCGCCAGATAGTAGATGAGGACTGTGATGTCGATACTCTTGCATACCGACTATTTCTAAAGCCTCTGTTACTCGCTCACAGATTTCATTTGGCTCTACTCCAAGATTTTCTGGTCCAAAAGCAACATCCTCTTCTACTACAGTAGCAACCATTTGATTATCAGGATTTTGAAATACCATCCCAACGATCTGCCGTATAGACCAAATGTGCTGCTGGTCAGTAGTAGGCATTTCATTGACTATGCATTGCCCGCTACTAGGTAGTAAGAGTGCATTGAAATGTTTCGCCAAGGTAGATTTGCCTGAACCATTTGTACCAATAATAGCAACAAATTCGCCCTTATAAATAGATAGATTAATATGATCAAGTGCCGTTACCTGCTCACCATCATGAGAGTCATAGGTATGGCACATATCTTTCACAGTAATGATTTTTTCCATACAAAATTACCCCTTAAAAATAATCGTAGAAATAAAGGCGACCTATAAAGGTCGCCTTTATTTCTACATACCACAATAACCAGGCGACGAGGCCAAGCTTATGTGCCCTTGTCACCTGGCCCAATTGTAATCTTTAGACCAATTCCAATATTACCATTGGCGCAGCATCGCCACGACGTGGTCCGAGTTTCATAATACGAGTATAACCACCTTGACGATCAGCATATTTAGGAGCAATTGTATCAAATAATTTTGTAACTACTTCTTCATCCATGAGGTATGATAAAACTTGGCGGCGAGCATGTAAATCCCCGCGCTTAGCCAAAGTAATCATGTTATCGGCAAGGCCGTTGATTTCTTTAGCTTTTGCTTCTGTTGTCTCAATACGCTCGTATGCAAAGAAGGAAGTCAAAATGCTGCGGAACAGCGCTTTGCGTGCGCTAGAGTTCCGTCCTAACTTTCTATAGCCCATTTTCTTCCCTCCCCCTATTCTTCATCTTCACTAAGTCCAAGACCTAGCTCGATCAATTTTTTCTTTACCTCTTCCATCGATTTACGACCAAGGTTGCGTACCTTCATCATATCATCTTCGGATTTTTGTACTAATTCGGATACGTTATTGATTCCAGCCCGTTTTAAACAATTGTAAGAACGTACTGAAAGATCTAAATCTTCAATAGTCATATCCATTATTTTTGAATTGTTATCTTCAACTACTTCGGTAAAGGTTCCATCCATTGCTTCTTCTTCAGGAATAATGCCTGCCAAATTCTGAAACAGTTTCAAATGAGCTACCATAATACTAGCAGATTTGCTAACAGCTTCTTCAGGCCGCATGCTACCATCAGTCCATACTTCCAGAGTTAATTTATCGTAATCTGTGACGTTCCCGACGCGGGTATCTGTAATCTGATAGTTAACTCTTTGAATAGGTGAAAAAATGGAATCAATAGGAATTATACCAATCACATGATCTGGCTTTTTGTTCTTATCAGCAGGAACATAGCCACGACCACGTTCTACGGTTAATTCCATTTTTAGCGAACTGCTGGGATCAACAGTCGCCAAATGTAGCTCTGGATTAAGAATTTCTACATCAGGATCTGTAATAATATCACCTGCTGTTACTTCTCCTCCATTAAGAGCTTCAATGCGTAAAACCTTTGGCTCGTCAGTGTGCATTTTCAGGCACAATGTTTTTAAATTCAAGATAATGTCGGTAACGTCTTCCCGAACACCAGGAATGGTGGAAAACTCGTGAAGAACACCCTCAATTTTAATCGATGTTATTGCCGCTCCCGTAAGGGAAGACAATAAAATTCGACGTAAACTATTACCAAGAGTCGTACCATAACCACGATCAAGTGGCTCACATACAAACTTGCCATAACGGCTATTTTCACTAATTTCCACTATCTCAATCTTCGGTTTCTCGATTTCGATCATCTGGAAAAACCCTCCTCTTTGCGTACGATTAAGTTACGCCATACCCACGGCCGAGGGCATAAAATAGGACTACTTATCTGGAGTACAATTCAACAATGAAATGTTCTTGAACTGGAGTATCAATTTCCTCACGTGTAGGATAGCGTAATACTTTACCACTCATTACATTATCAGCTGAACGCTCAAGCCATGCTGGTAGTGTTTTATTAGCGCAAGTCTCAGCTATTTCTTTCAATAGTGGTGACTCTTTGCTAGCTTCACGTACCTCAATCACATCATCAGCTTTCATCAAATAAGATGGAATATCTACTCTTTTTCCATTGACTAGAAAATGTCTATGACGAACCAATTGTCTAGCTTGCGAACGACTTGCTGCAAAACCAAGACGGAACACCACATTATCTAATCTTCTTTCTAATAATACTAGTAAGTTTTCACCAGTAATACCTTTTTGACGATCAGCTCTTCCAAAAACACTACGGAATTGACGTTCTAACATGCCATAAACGCGACGTGTTTTTTGTTTTTCTCTAAGCTGAACACCGTACTCGGAAACCTTTTTACGAGTTTGTCCTTGGCCATGTTGACCAGGTGCAAAAGCACGTTTATCAAAGGAACACTTATCAGTATAGCATCTTTCGCCTTTAAGATATAGTTTAACGCCTTCTCGACGACATAGTCTACAAACAGGTCCTGTATATTTAGCCATTTATATTTAACACCTCCCGAAACTTTTTATACTCTTCTACGTTTAGGTGGACGACATCCATTATGAGGTACAGGAGTACAATCTTTAATGGAACTTACTTCCAATCCAGATGCCTGTAGTGATCTAATGGCTGCTTCCCGACCTGAGCCAGGTCCTTTTACAAATACTTCTACTTGTTTAAGACCATGTTCCATGGCAGCTTTAGCAGCTGTTTCAGCTGCCATTTGTGCAGCAAATGGAGTACTCTTACGAGAACCTCTAAAACCAAGTCCACCAGCGCTAGACCATGAAAGAGCATTACCCTTTGTATCAGTAATTGTTACGATGGTGTTGTTAAACGTAGAACGAATATGTGCTTGACCATGTTCAATATTTTTACGTTCTTTTCTTTTAGGTCTAATAACTTTCTTAGCAACCAATCTTTATCCCTCCTCTACTACTTTTTCTTTTTCGCTCCAACCGTTCTTTTTGGTCCTTTGCGAGTACGGGCATTTGTCTTAGTACGCTGACCACGTACAGGAAGACCCATACGGTGACGCTTACCACGGTAACAACCAATTTCGATCAGACGCTTAATGTTAAGTGACTGCTCACGACGTAAATCGCCTTCTACTCTATAGTTTTTGTCAATAATCTCACGAAGTTTGATAACCTCTTCTTCCGTTAAATCACGAGTGCGTGTATCAGGACTAATCCCAGTAGCAGCGATGATTTCTTGGGAAGTCGTAAGACCTATTCCGAAAATATATGTTAAAGCGATTTCAATTCTTTTATCACGTGGTAAATCGATTCCGGCAATACGTGCCATGTATAGTACACCTCCTATCCTTGCTTTTGTTTATGTT